>JBKJRV010000463.1:0-6559 GCA_046593115.1 Gemmatimonadaceae bacterium | reverse complement strand
CGGCAATGGCCTGCTTCTCGACCTGGAACTCGAAGTAGGGCTGATCGCCAACGGGACCCGTGCCACCAACGACGCCCTTGGCGACGCCACCCGCGACACCCTTGCCGCTGAAGTCATCCTCGTTCGTCACCGACTTCGTGATATCGACGTCGGGAATGACGTCGGGGATGTCAACCGGCGCGGTCAGTACCTGGAATCCCTTGGGGGGCGGAGGCGCGACCGTGACATCGGGCGGCGGCGGCGGCTTCTCCGTTTCCGGAGGCGGCTTCTCCTTCTCGATTTCCGCGAAGTCGACCTTTTCTTCCTTCGGCTTCTCGAACTTCTCCGTCGCCTGCATGGTGCCGTATACAGCCGCGGTGCCAAGCACCACGTGCATCACGACGCTGAAGAGAATGCCGCCCGTTGTCTTCTGCTTCTTCGGCTTCGACTCGAGCAGATTGTTGAACATGCGGCTCACCCGTAGTTGGTTGAGACTGACTACTGCAACTGCTATGCGAGAAGCTATGCGCCGCTCCCGTGGACGGAATGGCGAAAAGATTAAGAGTTCGTGAAGCCCGTGTACCAGCCCCAACCGTGGGGGTGCAGGACGGAGCGCCGTTATCCTGTGCTACTGGCCCGATCGGCGTTGCCCGGCAACTCCCCCCCGGGGATGGTCTCCACCAGCGGAAGGGTCACGGTGAAGGTGCTGCCACGACCAAGCCGCGAGGTGGCCGTGAGCGAACCGCCATGCGCCTGCGCGATGTACTGGCTGATGGCGAGCCCCAGCCCGAAGCCGCCGCGGTCCTCAGCGGCACGGCCTTCTTCCCGGCGCGCGGCGGGACGCGCACGCACGCGATCGGCGCGCCAGAAACGATCGAACACGTTCGGCAGGTCCGCCGCGGCGATGCCGATGCCGGTGTCCCGAACGGAGAATAGAACCGACCGGTCGTGGCGGACGAGACTGAGGCTTACCTCCCCACCCTGCGGCGTGTACTTGATCGCATTCGTCACGAGGTTCAGGAACAGCTGACGCAGACGGGGACCATCTCCCATCACGGTCGCGTGCTCTATCATACTCAGACTCACCCGAAGATCTGCACCTTCGCCGAGAATCACCGTGGTTTCGTACACGTCGCGGACGAGCGGCTCGAGCGGGACCGGCTCACGATGGAGATCGAAGCGGCCTTCATCGGCGCGCGCCAGGGTCAGTAGACTATCTACAAGACCCGCCATGCGCGTGGTTTCCTGGAGCGCCTCCTCAAGCGCCACGAGTTGCTCCGTTTGACCCGACCGTACGCTCATCGCGCGCTCGACATCGGCGCGGAGGACGGTGAGCGGCGTTTTCAGCTCATGGCTCGCGTCGGCCGTGAACCGGCGCAGGGCTCCGAACGACGTCTCGAGCCGGCCGATCATGGCATTCAGCGTTGCCGTCAGGCGAGCGATCTCATCGCCGGTTTCGTCCACCGGCAGGCGCCGATGCAGCGATCGCCCATCGGTAATTGCCTCGACTTCATTGATGATGCGCTCGACGGGTCGGTATGCCTGTCCCCCGATGATGTACGCGACCGCGGTAGACAGGAGGAGGATGACCGGTGCGACGACGAGCATGGTTCCGACCAGCTCCTGCGGAGCGACCGCTGCCGCGCCCGTGGATACCCCCGCGACCACGCTCGAGATGCCGGGGCCGAATCGGGACTCGCGCCGCACGGCAATGAGCAGCTCATCGCGCGTCAGCGCGACCGGAACAGCCCGATCGTTGTCGCGCAGGTCGATCGCGGCGGCCAGAAGATGGAAGACATCGTCCGAATCCAGCTGGCGGACGGCAAACGACGCGTAGAGCAGGCGGTCGCTGGAATCGAGCACCAGCACGTACTGCGGAACGCCCTCGAATCGCGCCTGAAGCGCCGGACTGATGACGGGGAGCGTATCACGCAGTACCGTGAGCGGCTCGCCGGCTTCGCGAGCGCGGCGAATGATATCCGTCATCTGGCTGGCACTCGACAGCGCGCTCTGCTCCAGCTCCCGATAGACGGCCGCGCGGCGCGCCTCGCGGAGGACAATGGCAAATACGACCATGGTGCCGATCAGCGCCGCGGCATAGGCGGCGGTCATGCGCGTTCGGACGGACGCCATTCGTCAAACGCTCATTCGCGGACGACGTACCCCACGCCGCGCACTGTATGAATCAGCTTCCGTTCGTGCCGGGCGTCGATCTTCTTGCGCAGGTGGTTGATGACCACATCGACGATGTTCGTGCCGGGATCGAAGTGATAACCCCACGCATACTCGGTGATCAGCGTCCGGCTGAGCACGCGCCCCGCATGCCGCATCAGGTACTCCAGCACCACGAACTCTTTTGCAGTCAGCTCGACCAGGTCGCCGGCACGCTTCACCTCGTGCGTGTGCTGGTCCAGCAGCAGGTCGGACACTCGGAGCGACGGTGACGACAGAGCGCGCGGCCGACGCGCCAGCGCCTCGACCCGGGCCAGGAGCTCCTCAAAGGCGAACGGCTTGGTGACATAATCGTCGGCGCCGGCGCGCAGCGTCTCGACTTTGGCATCGACGGCGTCCTGCGCCGTGAGCACCAGCACGGGTCGCTCAAAGCCCTTGGCGCGGAGCGAGTCGAGCACCTGCATCCCGGATTTACCCGGCAGCCGCATATCCAGGATGATGAGATCGTACGCCTCCGACTGTGCCCGGCGCTCGCCATCCTCGCCATCGGCCACGAGATCGACGCCCCACCGATGCTCTTCCAGTCCGCGCTTCACGAACTGGCCGACGGTGGGATCGTCTTCGATCACCAGGATTTTCATCCCCCCTTCGGCCGCTCGAACCCGTATTCCCTGATTTTCCGGTAGAGCGTCTTGCTGCTGATTCCGAGCATCGTCGCGGCCCTGCCCTGGTGCCAGTTCGTCTGCTGCAGCACCGACTCAATATGCTGTCGCTCCAAATCGGACAGCGACGCCTGCTGTCCATTGCTACTCGCGGACGAAGTCTTTCCGACAATACTGCTCGTGAGCGGGAGATCGTGCGCGTGAATCACTCCCCCGTTAGCGAGCAGGACCGCGCGTTCGATCACGTTTCGCAGCTCGCGGATATTGCCTGGCCACCGGTATCCCTGCAGCGCATGCACGGCCTCATCAGTGAGGCGAGGCGGGTTGGCGCCCCCGAACTGCTTCAGGAAGTGGTGCGCCAGGAGCGGGACGTCCACCACCCGCTCGCGCAGTGGCGGCAGGTCGATACAGATGGTGTTGATGCGGTAATAGAGATCGCTGCGAAAGCCACCGTCGTTAACAGCCTTCTGGAGATCGCGGTTGGTCGCGGCAATGATGCGTACGTGGACTTCCACCTTCTGCGTCCCGCCAACCCGGAAGAATGTCCCGAGCTCCAGCGCCCGCAGCAGCTTGCCCTGGAGCTTTGGATCGAGCTCGCCAATCTCATCCATGAACAGCGAGCCACCCGAGGCGAGCTCGAACAATCCCGTCTTCCGCGTGAGCGCGCCGGTGAACGCGCCGCGCTCATGGCCGAAGAGCTCACTCTCCATCAGGTTTTCCGCGATGGCCGCACAGTTGATGTCGATGAGCGGTCCGTCGCGCTCGGAGAGCCGATGCAGGGCGTTGGCCACGAGTTCCTTCCCCGTGCCCGACTCGCCGGTGATCATCACGGGGGAGTCGCTGCGGGCCACGCGATCGATGAGCGTCATCACGGCGTTCATCGGCGCGTACTGCGTGATCATCTCGGGGAAGCCTTCGACGTGCGACAGCCGCGTTCGCAGCTGGACGTTCTCCTTGGCGAGCTGGCGTTTTTCCCACGCTCGACGCACGAGTACGTCGATTTCGGCCATGCGGTACGGCTTGGACAGATAGTCGTACGCGCCAAGCCGAATCGCGCTGATCGCCGTCTCGATGGTGCCATTGCCGGTAATGATGATCACTTCCGGCGGTGTAGACTCCTCTCGCACATGCCGAAGGACCTCCAGACCATCCATCTCCGGCATCACGATGTCGAGCAATGCGACATCAAAGGAATCCGTACGAAGCGCGTGCAACGCCGCGCGCCCGTCCCTGACCGTTGTGACGTGATAGCCCTTTGCGTTGAGAAACGTCTCGAGGATGGTGCCGAGGTGGGCTTCATCTTCCGCAATGAGCACCTTGATGCGGGGAGTACGAGTCATCAGTCCTCGGTAACGGGCAGGAGAATCCGGAAGGTGCTTCCCTTCCCGGGTGCGCTGTCCACTTCAATCCGTCCGCCGTGCTCGGCCACGATGCCGTAGCAGATGGACAGTCCAAGTCCGGTGCCCCGCCCCGGAGCCTTGGTCGTATAAAACGGTTCGAAAATCTTTGAGACCTCGTTCCGCGTCATACCATGCCCGCGATCGATGACCTCTGCAACCACGGCATCGACGGGAGTGCGGACGCGGAAGGTGCGAATGCCGATTGTCCCTCGCTCACTCATTGCATTCATGGCGTTGATCAGCAACGCCATGAAGACCTGCACCAGTTGCTCGGCGTTACCTGCGATGATCGCGCCGATGGACGAGTCGAGATCGGTGTTGACCGTGAGCTTCTTGAACCGTGCGTGATGCTTGAGCAGGAACAGGGTTTTTTCGATCGTCGCGTTCAGATCGACGTGCACTAACGCCATCGACTTCGGACGGCTGAAATCCAGCAGCCCATCGATGATGCGCTTGCAGCGGTGCACCTCGCTGTCGACGATCTTGAGATAGTCACGCGCCTCGAAGGGTACCATGATGCCGGCGGCGGTCATGTCCTCCAGCCGCAGCATCAGGCTTTCCGCACACGCCGCGATCGTCGCCAGCGGATTGTTGATCTCGTGCATCACGCCGGCCGCAAGCTGGCCGATGGCCGCGAGCTTCTCGGCCTGGGAAATCCGCTGCTCAGCTTCTTTCCATTCGGTGACGTCTTCGCCAATGGTGATGACATGGGTCACGTTCACATCGTCGAGACGCATGGGAATCTTCGAGATGCGGTAGGCGCGCGTGTCGCCCGTTGCCACCGACTCGGTCTGGAATTCCTGCATCTGCCCTGTCGCGAGCACCGTATCGAACTCCTGACGCAGCAACGCAGCGGGCTGCCGATGCAGGATCTCGAAGATGGTCCGCCCAATGGCTTCCTCACGCGAGACACCCTGCATGCCGGTTTCGCGCTTGCGATTCCACTGTTGAATGCGGTATTCACGGTCGATCACGTACAGGCCCACCGGGAGTGAGTCGATGATCTTTTCCGTGAAACGACTCTGATGCTCGATCTGGCGGGTGCGAAGGTCTACCTCGACTTCGAGCTGCCTCGAGTACTCCGCGTGCAGCAACACCGGCGCGATGAGGTTGCCGAGCGTGAAGATGAGCAGGTGCTCTTCAGCGGAGAGCTCGCGAGAAACACGGACCGAGAGGGCGCCCAGCCGACGATCTCCGGCGATCAGGCGCGCGAGGGTCAAATCGCGATCCATGGCTGTACCGTTCGCGAGCAGCCGCTCGACTTCCGTAACCGTGGTCGAGTGGGTGCCGACTCCCCATGCCCGCTCCAATCCTTCAGGCGACCGGAGGAACAGGGCGCACTCGTCTGCGCCAAGCACTCGGCGCACCTCACCGAGCACGCTGGGAAGCACCTCATCGAGGGTCAACTCGGACGCCAGCCGGCTGGCAATGTCCGCCAGTGCCGCGAGCACGGGTGACACCCCGGGCGCGGCCGGTGTCATGGAGGCGGGCGCCATTTCAGCGCGGGGAGATCGAGGAGAGCTGAACCATGGCGATTCGGGAATGTACGGACAAGATGACCGATACACAACGCTGCGATCGAGTCTGCCTTTGTCCCCTGCCTGTCACTCTGATCGACCCCATTGCCGTACTGACAGAAAGGGCCGCCTGACTGGCAAGCTCATGCGGGTATGACGGTTGCTCGGTTCCCTTGCCGAAGGAATAGCATATCGCAGTTCATTCACAACCTCAGCTCGGGAGAAATCGCAATGCAAAGGTCCCTGAATGCGCCAGTCTTCGGGCTGCGCCGAGACATCGATCGCCTGTTCGAGGAAGCATTTGGATCCACCAGTAACGGGTCGAGCTGGATGCCGGTCGCGGATGTTCGTGAGACCAGGACCGACCTTGAAATCGAGTTCGAGCTGCCTGGCGTGAAACCCGAAGAGGTTGAAATTACCGCGGATAATGGCGTACTCACCGTCACAGGAGAGAAGCGCAGCGAACGCAAGGAGGGCAACGAGAACAGCCGTTACCACCTCATCGAGCGGACCTATGGACGCTTCAGCCGTTCGTTCCAGCTCCCAAAGGGCGTGAACGACAGCGAGATCAGCGCAGATTTCGAGCATGGTCTGCTGCGCGTCCGGATCCCCAAGTCGGCGCTGCCTCAGCCGCGCAAGATCGCGATTGGCGGGCGCAGCGGTGGCAAGGAGCAGGCACACGTTTCGAATGCGCCGAAGTCAGCAACGCCCAGAGACGATCATAGCAACTGAAAGGCGATCCGGAAGATCGGTAGCTGACCGCGGTGATGTAGCGCATGTACTTGATCGCGGTTCTGAGAGAAGGCCCGCCCGCCGGCGGGCCTTTGTT
>JBKJRV010000123.1:0-13321 GCA_046593115.1 Gemmatimonadaceae bacterium | reverse complement strand
TGCTGACGGCCAAGGGCGACGAGGACAGCGAGGTGCGCGTGTTTGAATTCGGCGCAACGGAATTCCTGAGCAAGCCCCTTCGCCCGCGCGCGCTCAGTGCGCGGCTCCGCTCGCTTCTCAAGCGTCCTTCTTGAGCAGGTGCTCCCAAACCTGTGGGAGCACAGCCATTCGTGCTCCCTATTTCCATAGTATGCTCCGTTAGGCGATGACGCACGTAAATGTCGGCACCGTAGACGTTTATGTCATCGCCGAGACGCAGGGTGACTGGCGGATTCTGGTGCTACAGCGGGCCGCGGGGACACGCTGCCCTGGTGCATGGGAAACCGTCCACGGGCATATCGATGGTGAGGAAACGCCGCAGCAGGCCGCTGAGCGCGAAGTGACTGAGGAGACGGGCCTCGCAATTCGCAGGCTGTACGTCATCTCGGTCCAGCCCTTTTTCCTGCAGAAAACTCAGGCGATTGAGATGGCAATCGTGTTTGCGGCCTTTGTCCATGCCGGAGACATGGTACGTCTGGGCAGCGAGCATTCCCGATATGAATGGCTGGACGTGGCGGCGGCGGGAGAACGTTTCATCTGGCCGCGCGAGCGTCTGGCGCTCGGTGAAATTGTCCAGTTGCTGAGCGGGGGCGACGCTGGAGCAGCCGAGGACGTGTTGAGGGTTCGCTGAAGCTGGAGACCCGTGTGAGCGGCTGGCGTCCCATGCTCTACGGGTCGCCGGCGGTTCAATGCTATCCGGCGCGCCCTCGCGCCGCTGATGCCACATCGACCATCTCGGGTGCATTTGGCTTGACTCGGACGCTCTTGGCGGGGATGCCGACGTTCACGTGGTACGGCCGCACGTCCTTGGTGGCGACGGCCACGGCGCCCACCATTCCTTGGGTGCCCACTCGAACGCCCGCCAGCACGGTCGCGTGGTAGGTGATGCGCACTCCGTCCTCAAGGACCGTCATGGCGTCGGTAACGTCGCGCTGATCGACGATGCTATGTGTATGGCTGTAAATGTTGGCGTAGTCGCTGACCGACACGTTGTTGCCGAGCACAAGGCCCCCGCGATCATCGAGCAGGACGTGGCGATGGATGACGACGTTGTCCCCGACCTCGAGATTGTATCCAAACGAGAATTCTACGTGCTGAAACGCCTTGAAATTCTCTCCACACCGCTTGAAGATGCGCGGCGCGAGCAGCCGGCGGAGGCGAACGCCGAGATCGACGTTCTGGCCAGCGAGGGGTGCGCGATCGAAGGAGTACCAGAGCCACAACAGTGGCTTCACCACGCCGAACTTCGCGACGTCGCATTCGCCGTAGTATTCCGGCTCGAGCGTCACGTTGCGTGGGTCCAGCGACGACAGGGCAATCCGCGTTGCCAGCGGCAGCGCAGCATCGCTCACGGCGCTTTCCCAGTCGCTCGCGTACTGAGGATACACAATGTCGGCGAGGGTGGAGCGGCACACGTCCGACCAGTCGCTGCCGTCGGCCAGTCGCGCATCCAGTTCCTCAAGCCACTCATCGCAGAGCGCGCGGTTGCCGGCTGACGGGAGCTGGCGTAGTGGAAGAAAAGTCATTCGGTGCCTCGGAGAATGAGCTGGCGCATGCGTGGTGCGTGGTGGGTGGCGCGGGCTGCGGGTTGCGGGCTGCGGGCTGGGCCTCGTGGTTCGTGCTACGTGGTACGCGTTACGACAACGGTAACTCCGCTGCGGTCTTGATGCATGAGATGCGACCTCATCGCCTCACCGAACGATTCGCCAGGGCGACCCCGAATCTCAGTATAATTTCGTCGCATTCGAACGAGCGTTTCGAGAAGGCCGCAGCTGCAATGGTCGTGGCTCTCGAGCCTCGGGCAATGTTTTGGCCTGCGTGGTTGACAAGGCTCTGACTACCGGCTTATCCTTCGCGAGAATTCTTCAACAATAGTGTTCGCGGATTAGGCAACTCATTACGGAGTCCGTGGTTATGCGAGTAGTACTCCCGGTCGGAATTCTCACAATGGGTTTTCTTGGCGCTTTCGCGCCGCTGACGGCGCAGGATTCCAGTACGGTTCGTGATTCGGTCGCGAAAGCTGGAACTCGGGTGGATCCAGCCGACTCGGCGAAGCAACTGGCGCGAGTGACGGTACGGGCGAACGCCGCCCAGGTTGGGTACGCGGCCCGTCGCACGTACTCCGCAACGAAGACCGACCTGCCCCTTCGCGATGTGCCGCAGGCGATCACGGTGCTGACACGGGAGTTGCTCGCGGATCAGTCCGCGCAAAGTATCGCCGACGTGATGCGGTACGTACCCGGTGTCACCATGGGCCAGGGTGAAGGACACCGTGACGCACCGACCATTCGCGGCAACGGCTCGACCGCGGATTTCTTTGTCGACGGCGTGCGCGATGACGCCCAGTATTTCCGCGACCTCTACAATGTCGAGCGTGTGGAAGCGCTCAAGGGATCGAACGCGATGACGTTTGGTCGCGGTGGCGGCGGCGGCGTGATCAACCGCGTCACGAAGGAAGCGCAGTTCCAGTCGCGGCAGAGCGTCGGCTACGAGAGCGGTTCCTTCCGGCACAATCGCGCGACGATCGACATCGAGGAAGCGGTGAGCAAGTCGTTTGCGGCCCGCGTGAACGGCATGCTGGAGAGCACGGGAGACTTCCGGGATGCCACCGGGTTGGACCGCCAGGGGATTAATCCGACGGTCGCCGTGCTGTCTGGAGGCACCCTGCTGCGGATTGGCTACGAGCATTTTGCCGACCGCCGCACCGTGAATCGAGGGATCCCCTCTTTCCAGGGCCGTCCCTCGAATGCCGACGTGACCGATTTCTTCGGTGATCCCGATCGGAGCCGCTCGCGAATTGTGGTTCAGAGCGCCGCAGCCACAATCGAGCGCGGGACGGCAGACCGTCTGCGGATCCGCAATTCCACGCGCTTCGCGACCTACGACAAATTCTATAACAACGTTTTTCCGGGCGTGGTGAATCAGGCCGGGACCGAAGTGAGCCTCTCCGCGTACAGCAGCGCCATCGATCGACGGAATCTGTTCAACCAGACCGACCTGTCCTTCACGGTGAACACGGGTCCGCTCCGGCAGCTCCTGCTCGTTGGCGGTGAGCTGGGACGACAGATTACCGACAGCTATCGTCGCACCGGATATTTCGGAGGCAGTGCCGCGACGCTGAACGTCCCGTTCAGCCAGCCCACGGTGTCGGCGCCCCTTGAGTTCCGCCAGAGTGCGAGTGATGCCGACAGCCGCGTGACGACGGGCACGTCGGCCGCATACGCGCAGAATCAGGTGGCACTGGGATCACATTGGCAGGCGGTGGCCGGCCTCCGTCTCGAGCGATTCGAGGTACTGTTTCACGATAACCGAACCAACAAGGAGCTGTTTCGGGAGGATCGGATGCTGTCGCCGCGCTATGGCCTGACCTTCAAGCCGGTTGACGCGGTGTCGATTTATGGCAGCCACAGCATGTCGTACTTGCCGAGCGCGGGCGATCAGTTTGGCTCGCTCACGCCGACCACGAGAACGCTCGCGCCGGAGCGCTTCACCAATCGCGAAGTGGGCGCCAAGTGGGATTTACCGTCGGGACTTTCGGTTACCGGCGCGCTTTACCGGCTCGACCGCACCAATTCAGCGGCTCCCGATCCGACGGATCCGGCTCGGTTCGTTCAGACGGGCCGGCAGCGCACGTCGGGTGCTGAGGCAGGCGTGAGCGGACGTGTCACTGATCGGTGGGAAGTGGCGGGCGGCTATGCGTGGCAGCGGGCCAGAATCCTGAGCCGGACTACCTCGGCCAAATCAGGCGCGAGCGTCCCGCTCGTTCCGTCGTATACGGTGTCGCTCTGGAACCGCTATCGCGTCGTCCCGTGGCTTGCGGCCGGGTTGGGCGTCATCAGCCAAGAGGAAATCTTCGCGGCGATCGATAACAAAGTGACGCTGCCGGGATTCACCAGACTTGATGCGGCGCTGTTCCTGTCACCGTCGCGCCGGTTGCGCGCGCAGGTCAACGTGGAGAATGTGCTCGACGTGCGGTACTACCCGACGTCCCACGGCAACAACAATATCCTGGTGGGTGCACCGCGAACGCTGCGCATTTCGGTGACCGCGACCCCTTAGGGCGAAGTCGGCGCCCGGCTGGAGCGCGAGCGAATGAGCGCGCGCTCCCGCTGAATCTGCCGGAGCGTCGTTTCCCAGGTGGTGTTCTGCACGCCACCCATGCTCACCGTGATCGGCTGTTCGACGTTGATGCCATCCTCGAACAGGTACAGCGCGCTCTGTGTCTCACGCTGCCGAAGCCGCTGGCTGCCGAAGCCCGCGCTGAGCGGAATGAGCTCCAGCGGACGATAGTCGCGTCCGGAGCTGGTGATGGTGACCTCCATGGGGCTGAACCGTGCCTCGGGCTCGAGCCCATAGAACGAGACGTACCACACGCGTTGCTGTCGTATGCCACGCCGAGCCATAAGCGTGTTGATCTGGCTTTGGCGGCTCTCGAGCAGGTCGCGCAGCGCCCGGTATGAGTCGGAGGACAGGGTGCGGATCACCGATTCATCGAGCGGGATCAGCTTCACCTGAATTCCCTCATACTGAATCTTGAGGCTCACGTCGTCCTGGCGCAGCGACCCATACCCGGGCGGCACCAGGTTCACGCCGACAGTATCGTCCTGCATGCGTGACCCGGGCGCGTCGGGGCTGGGCGGGTTGGCGCCGCTCCGGGGAGCTCCGCAGGCAGTCAGCGTCACGGCGAGCAGCATCACGATGCCGAGTTCACGCGTCATCGGGCATTCTCCAGTGCGGTTGTTCAAGCAGCGACAGTATAGCCGACGCAAGCTCGGTGCGCCCCTCGCCGGTCACCGCGCTGAACGGAATGAGCTGATCGCCTTCGAGGCCTGCCTTCCTGCCGATCGCATCGATGTGCGCCGCTCGATCGCGCGGCTTGATCTTGTCGATCTTGGTGAGTGCAATCAGTGTTGGAAGGCCGATCTCCGAGAGAAAGTCGAGCATCTGCAGATCTTCCGGCGCTGGATCGTGCCGGGCATCGAGCAACTGCACGATACCACGCAGTCGCTCGCCGCGTTTCAGATACCCTTCGATGAGCGGCCGCCATTCTCCGCGCGCATCCTTGGAAACGCGCGCATAGCCGTACCCCGGCAGATCGACCAGGACGAACTGGTTGTTGACGCGAAAGAAGTTGATCTCGCGCGTTTTGCCGGGCGTCTGGCTCACGCGCGCCAGCTTCTTCCGGTGTACGAGCCGGTTGAGCAGGGACGACTTCCCCACGTTGGAGCGACCCGCAAACGCTACTTCGGGCAGGTGGGTCTCCGGCCGCCACGTGTCGACACCCGCCATTCCGCCAAGGAACTCCAGCTCGCGGATGACGAGCGGGTCGCCCGGCATGCCCGGCTCGGTCAATGCGGTCGCACGTCAGCCGCCGGCCCTTCGCCAGCGACGATGGCGGGGACTCGCAGCGCCTGCGCCAGCACGTCGTCCATCGTGCGCACTGGATGGAAGTGCACGACGTCGCGCACGTCCTGCGGAATCTCCTCGATCTCGCGGGCATTGCCGTGCGGCACGATGACATGCGAGATGCCGTTGCGATGCGCGGCCACGGCCTTCTCCTTCAATCCTCCAATGGCCAGCACCCGCCCGCGCAGTGTGATTTCGCCCGTCATGGCGACATCGCCGCGCACCGGAATGCCGGTAAGCGCGCTGACGATGGCCACCGCGATGGCGATGCCGGCGGACGGTCCATCCTTGGGCGTCGCACCCGCGGGAATATGCACGTGCACATCGCGCGATCGCTGGAAATCCCGGTCGACACCGAGCGCCCCCGAGCGAGACCGGATGTAGCTCATTGCCGCCGTCGCCGATTCCTTCATGACATCGCCCAGCGTCCCGGTGAGCTGAAGCTTTCCGCGCCCGCTCACGACGCTGACCTCGATCTCGAGCACCTCGCCGCCTACCGGCGTATAGGCAAGCCCCGCGGCCACTCCGACCTTGTCATCCAGCGACGTTTCGTCGGGATCGAACAGCGCCACCCCCAGGAGCGGCCGCAAATCCTCGGCGCTCAGCGCAAGACGCTCATCGCGCGTTGGCTGCTCGGCGCGCCGCCGCGCGAGCTTTCGCGCGACGCGCGCGATCTTCCGCTCGAGCTCGCGCACGCCGGCTTCCCGCGTATAGCTGCGGATAATCGCGGGCAGCACATCGGGGGCGAAGTCGACCGTCGCCGGATCAATGCCATTCTGCGTCAGTTGTCTGGGCACGAGAAACTGTCTCGCGATGGCCAGCTTCTCGTGTTCCAGGTAGCCCGGCAGCCGAATGATCTCCATCCGGTCGCGCAAAGGCTCCGGAATGCCGCCCAGGCTGTTCGCGGTCGTAATGAACAACACCTGCGAGAGGTCGTAATCGACTTCCAGGTAGTGGTCGTTGAAGGCGCGGTTCTGTTCCGGATCGAGCACCTCGAGGAGCGCCGCCGACGGATCGCCGCGGTAATCCTGGCCGAGCTTGTCGATCTCGTCGAGCAGGATCACGGGATTGATGACCTCCGCTCGTCGCATCGCCTGCAACACCCGCCCAGGCATGGACCCGATATACGTGCGCCGGTGGCCGCGAATCTCCGCTTCGTCGCGCACGCCGCCCAGCGACATACGCACGAACTTCCGGCCGAGCGCCCGGGCGACGGACCGCCCGAGCGATGTCTTGCCGACGCCCGGTGGTCCCGCCAGGCACAGGATCGGCCCATCGAGTCGCCCCACCAGCGAGAGCACCGCGATGAAGTCGAGTATGCGCTCCTTCACTTCCTCGAGACCGAAATGATCTTCGTCGAGAATCTGCCGCGCATGGACGACGTCCAGAATTTCGTCGGTGCGCTCGGTCCAGGGGAGCGCGAGCAGCCACTCGATGAAGCTTCGAGCGACCGTGGATTCCGGAGAGAGCGGCGTGATGCGGCGCAACTTCCGGATCTCGCGCATCGCGCGGGCCTTCACCAGCTCCGGGAGGTTCTTCCGCTCCACCTGCGCTTCGAGCTCACCGGAGTCGTCTCCCTCGTCCTGCCCCAGCTCCCGATGGATCGCCTTGAGCTGCTCCTGGAGGTAGAACTCCCGCTGGTTCTGGAACAGCGACCCCTTCACCTCATCCTCGATCTTCCGTTCCAGTCGCAGCAGCTCGATTTCCGCGTTGAGTGAATCGATCAGCGTCGACACCAGCCGCGGCAGTGTTTCGGACTCGAGGAGATCCTGGCGGGATTGCGTTCGCCCGCCCAGATGAGCGGCGACGCCGAAGGCCTGCCGTTCGGCGTCGTCACCGCTCTGCACGAGCGCGACCACCTCCGGGGGAATCCGCCGGTGCAGCCCCACGTATTCCTCGAACAGCGTGACCATCCGCCGCGTCTCGGCATCGCCAGGACCAGCGGGATCGAACGGGGAGTGCACGACTGAAGCGCGGAGGGCGCCGCCGGCGCTGGTGTATCGGGTGACACGCGCCCGGGTAATGCCTTCGATCAGAACCTTCGTCGTTCCATTCGGCAGCCGGGTGAGCTGTAGCAGGCGGCCGATGACCCCCACGCGATACAGGTCGCCCGCGGCGGGCTCCTGCAAGTCACCAACCCGCTGTGCCACCAGAAAGATGAAGCGGTCTTCGCCGCTGGTCTCAACGGCCTCGATGGCGGCGAGCGACGGTGCACGCCCCACGAGAAGCGGCATCACGACGTACGGATAAATCACGACGTCGCGGAGCGGGAGACACGGAAGTTTGTCCGGGATCTCGAATCGGTCGGCGTCCCGCTGGATGACAATCGTCATGGCTGAATGATAATCACTCGGCGTGGACGGGGGTCAGCGCTGCCGACGCAAGGAAGAGCCGCTCGGGCAGGTCACCAGGACAAAGGGGAACACGGATGCTCCGGATGATTCGGATGCTTCGGATCGCTCCGGGCGTGGCGGGTTGCGGGTGCACTATCGAGGGCGCCGCTCCTGTCTGGCTCCTAAGATAACAGGGAACACGAATGAGACGGATGATTCGAATGAGACGGATCGCTTCTCTGGCAGTCGAACAACATCGCGCAACGAGCCGGGATTTTTGGGGAACTGCGGTACTGCACGACTGCAGTTACCGCATGACTGCCGCTACCGCGTGACTGCAGTCCTGCAGTAACAAAAAAATCAGGCTCGCGGAGTACGGAACCTTGCCGTGTTCTGTGCAATCAGAATCATCCGGTTCATCAGTGTGACCCCTTCGTCCTGGTAGCCAACTCGAGCGTCAGTTCGCAAGTTGCGCAGTGCGAGCTTGAATGCGGACGGAGCGATCCGGAGGATTCGTTCTAATCCGGAGCATCCGCAACCATCAGTTGTGCTGTTAAATGAAAACGCCGCTCAATGAGCGGCGTTTCGTTTGGAGGCTAGGCTTCCTTCTTTTGTCGCTTTCCGGACAGCTCGAGCAACGGGGGCGTGTGGTTGAGAATCGACGCTTCGGTGATCTTCACTTCCGAGACGTCATCGCGACCAGGCAGGTCGAACATGACATCGGTGAGGTGCTCTTCAAGAATGGCGCGAAGTCCGCGGGCGCCCGTGCCGCGCTTGAGTGCCTTTGCCGCGATGGCCCGCAGCGCGCTTTCCTCGAAGGTCAGCTTGACCTCCTCGAGCTCGAACAGCTTGGTGTATTGCTTGGTAAGCGCGTTCTTCGGTGTCTTGAGAATCGTGACGAGCGCATCCTCGTCAAGCGACTCCAGGGCCACGGCGACTGGCAGTCGGCCCACCAGCTCCGGAATGAGACCATAGCGCAGGAGATCTTCGGGCTCGACTTCGGCGAATGGATTCTTTTTCAGATCTCGCGCCTTGCCATTGGCGACCTCTTCGCGCGTAAAGCCGATCTGACGCCGGCCCGTCCGCGCCTCGATGATCTTTTCCAGGCCGTCGAAGGCACCCCCGCAGATGAACAGGATGTCCTTGGTGTTGATCTGGATATACTCCTGCTGCGGATGCTTTCGGCCACCCTGTGGCGGGACCGAAGCCACCGTCCCCTCCAGAATCTTCAGCAGTGCCTGCTGCACGCCCTCGCCTGAAACGTCGCGCGTGATGCTCGGATTCTCGGACTTCCTGGCAATCTTGTCGATCTCATCGATATAGACGATGCCGCGCTCGCACTCGGCGACATTAAAGTCACCCGCCTGGAGCAGACGAACGAGAATGTTTTCGACGTCTTCACCAACGTAGCCCGCTTCGGTAAGCGTCGTGGCATCCGCGATCGTGAATGGAACGTCGAGAATGCGCGCCAGCGTCTGCGCGAGCAACGTCTTGCCGACCCCGGTGGGGCCGAGGAGCAGGATGTTCGATTTGTCGAGCTCGACTTCATCATCACGCAACGATGCGCAGTTGATCCGCTTGTAGTGATTGTATACGGCAACGGCGAGACACTTTTTCGCCTTCTCCTGCCCGATCACGTACTGGTCCAGGACGTCCTTGATCTCGATGGGGGACGGAACCTGGGTGATCGCTTCCGCTACCTCGCGCTCTTCATCCTCCGCCAGGATCTCATTGCAGAGTGCGATGCACTCGTTGCAGATGTAGACCGACGGGCCGGAAATGAACTTCCGGACCGAATCCTTCGACTTGCCGCAGAAGGAGCAGCGGAGGTGCTTGTCATGCGACATTGAGATCCACGGAGCACGGGTAAAGCAGGGATGCGGCGACGGGCGTGTGCGTTCCGGCGGGTAGTAGCCGAATACTGACCCCCCTCCCGCAGACGGTCAAGCGGAGAGCGGGGTAACGAGCCTCGTGAAAAATTTCACGAGCCTACGGTGGCCGGTACCGCCTTCAGCAGCTTTTCCACATCTGTCCGCTGCGTTACCACGTTGTCGATGATGCCATACACCTTGGCTTCTTCGGCAGACATGAACCGGTCGCGGTCGATATCCCGCTCGATCTGTTCCACCGACCGGCCGGTGTGCTTGGACATTAGCTCATTCATCTTGCTGCGGAGGTACAGAATTTCGCGGGCCTGAATCTCGATATCGGCCGCTGTCCCCTGCGTGCCCCCCGACGGCTGGTGGATCATGACGCGCGAATGCGGGAGCGCCGAGCGCTTGCCCTTGGTGCCGGCCGCGAGCAGGAAAGAGCCCATGCTGGCCGCGAGTCCCATGCAGTTCGTGTTCACCGGTGACGTCAGAAACTGCATCGTATCGTAAATGGCCAGACCGGCTGACACACTGCCACCCGGTGAATTGATGTAGAGATGAATGTCGCGGCCAGGCTGGTCGGCTTCCAGGAAGAGGAGCTGGGCAATGACGATGTTCGCGACGTCATCGTTGATCGGCGTGCCCAGGAAGACGATACGGTCCATGAGCAGGCGCGAGAAGATATCGTAGGTCCGCTCGCCGCGGCTGGAGCGCTCAATTACGTAGGGAGGATAGATCGTGGCCATTTATTAGTTCCGTTTGTGAGTACTGTGAGTCGAAGCCCGGCTATTCCACCGTGTTCTTGTCGAGCAGATACGCAAAGACCTTGTCCTCGGTAATGCTTCGCTCGATTTCGCGCAGGCGATTGGCTTTCTGCAGGGATGCATACACCTGACCGGGCTCGGCGCCTCGCTTGGCGGCGACTTCCGCCACCCGTTCATCGATGTCGGCTTCGGTCGCGACCAGCTTTTCGCGCTCGGCGATTGTCTCGATGACGAGATCACGGCGTACCTGTCGCTCGGCCATCGTGCGAAACTCGTCACCGAACTTGGCTCGCTCGTCCTGCGGAATCTGGTACGCGTCGGCGTAGCCAATGATCAACTGATCCACCCAGCTGCCCGGAACGTCGAAGCTGTTGGCCCCCAGAATCTCGTCGATGAGCTTCTGGCGAATGTCGGCCTGCGATTCCCGCTCGGCATGGCGAGTCAGATCGTCTCGAACCGCGACCCGCAATGCGTCGAGGGAGTCAAAGTCCCCAACCTCGCGCGCGAAGGCATCGTCGACCGCCGGAAGGGTCTTGCGCTTGGCTTCAGTGACCGACACCCGGACCGTCTTCGTCTTGCCGCGCTGCGCTTCGTCGGGGAAGTCATCGGGCCAGCGCACCGGGCGCTCGACCGTCTCGCCGACCTGCGCCTCCATGATGAGTTCCTCGATGCCCGGAATGGCCTGCCCACCGCCAAGCACAACGCGGTATTCCTTGCCCTCCGGCATAGCGCCCGCGTCATCCGATGTCGCGAGCATCACGGTCACCATATCCGTAGGCGCCGGACGATCCGTGATCGGGGCCCAGCTCGCGCGCTGCTCTCGAAGCTGTTCGACCTGCTCGCGGACCTGCTCATCCCCGATCTGTGCCTCGGTCTTTCGAACACGGAAGCCTGACGTCCGGGCCAGCTCGACCTCGGGACGGATTTCCACGTGCAGTTCAAAGGTCAGCGCCTTGCCGTCCTCGAACTTGACCTCGTGCACGTGCGGCTGTGCAGCCGGCTTGATGTTCTCACGCTCCAGCACCTCCTTGTACGCGTCCTGGACGAGCGATTCGAGAGCCTGCTGCCGAATGGCCTCTCCGAACTTCTTTCGGACAACATGCGCTGGAGCCTTGCCGGGACGGAACCCGGGGAGCCGCACGCTGGTAGCGTACCGCTTCGACGCGCGATCCTCGGCATCACGCACGAGTTCCGCAGGTACCGAGACCTCGAGGTGACGCTCGAGACCCGTGGCGTTCTTGGTTGTGATCTGAATGTCCATGACCGGAAGATAACGACCGCTCGCGCAGAATCGGAGGCTTGACCCTCCACGGGGACCAGAACGCGCCAGCACTCGGGCGAGTTCCGGCTGGATTTCTACGTGGCGGGCGAGGCGTGAGGCCGGCAGTCAGGTCGCGTAATATTCCTCGACGCAGACGGTGATGACCCGATCGAGCATTTCCTGCCTCCTCTTACCGTCCCGTCCGCGAGACTCGGGGAGGGTGTCCCACGCCCGCTTGAACAGCACGATAACCTGCTCCGCGCGCAATTCCCTGGCGCGCGCTTCGCGGCAGAGGGCGCGAAGCGCTCGACGAAGCGAGAGATCGGCCGAGGGCTGCCGCAGTTGGCCCTGGAGCGCGGAGCGCACCGCGGTGGTGGCTCGTTCGGAGAGCACGGACACAGTACCTGCGCTGACGGCACTATCTGGCTGGACTTGCAGCATTGGCCTACCCCGGTCGCTGGAAAGCAACCGCCGGCGTGCGTCCGCCCTGCGGGATCTGATGTTATGCCGCGGGACGGCCCAGTACAAGTCTTTTCTCGGTAACCTTCCCCTAAGGCCACCGCTGCGGCGTACCTGCTACGGCAGGAGGACCGGTCTGCGGAACATTGAGTCCGGATTCGTTGCCGCGACTTCGGCCTTTCGCTGCTGCAGGCCGCGAATCATGCCGTAGCATTCGCAAGTGGCGTCTTCCAGCGCGAGATGATTCAGAATCGTCACACGTCCGCGGCTGTACTTGATGATGCCGGCCTTCTGAAGCATACCCGCTGCCACCGTCACGCCCGCGCGACGGACCCCGAGCATGGTCGCGAGAAACTTGTGAGTGAGGAGAAACTCATTCTCGTCCTGCCGGTCACGAACGAGCAGCAGCCACTTGGCGCAACGCTCGCTCAACGGGTGCGCCCGATTGCAGGCCGCCGTCAACGAAATCTCGTCGATCATGGTCAGCATGTAGCGGTCGAGCAGCGCGGCCAACATCGGCATTTGGGGGAGCAGCGCCAGGAGATGGTTCGCGGTGATGCGATAGGCGTCGCCCGCGATCTGCACAATGGTTTCGCTGAGAGTCTCCCCGCCCAGCAGGGCGGGAACCCCCACAAATCCCTCGCGCCCTACGGATACGGCTTCGATGCGCTCTCCCTTCGGCAGTGCGATCACCGATGCGATGAGCGACTCCGGGAAGTATACGTACTCGATGGGCCGATCAGGAGCGATAAGTACCGCGCCGATCTTGAACGGCTCGAGGCTTAAGAGAGGCGCGAGGCGGTCGGACTCCGTGGCCGGGAGGAGAGTCAACATTTCGTTGCGAAACACTGACCGCGTCGGAAGCGGGATGCTCATCTGTGTCAATCTCCGATATTGCAGCGTGGGGAAACCCCAACGCACGGCAGAAGCGGAGAGTGCTGCCCCAGGGGCAGTGACGACGCGAATGTCGGGAGTTGTAAGACGCGGAGCACGTCACGCGACTAAGAATGAAGATACCGTATGGACCGGCAGAAAACGGACGTTTCTGTGAGGGACGTTGAATTGTTTCCCGCCGCGGCAATGGCGTTCCGCTGTCCTGCGGAGTGCGAAAGCCGGGACTCGAACCCGGACGGGTTGCCCCACAGGATCCTAAGTCCTGCGCGTCTACCAATTCCGCCACTTTCGCGG
>JBKJRV010000053.1:0-2526 GCA_046593115.1 Gemmatimonadaceae bacterium | reverse complement strand
TGGGGGCGGGGGACAAGCCAAAGGCGGCCGCCGGGAAGCGCTAGGTGTCCGCTATCGCGTTGATCGAGCCATTACGGCTTCATCTAGCCGTTACTGCTTGATCGAGGCACTACCGCTTTTGTCAGGCCACTACCGCTTTGATCAAGCCACTACCGCGTTGATCGGACTACGAGGAACAGAGTTCAACGGATCAGCCGATTCAACTGATGAAGTACTGTAGGTAACTGTTCGCTACCCATTTTCCCCCTTTTATTCTTGATGTTCTGAGTTGGTTCAGCTGCAATGCGCCCATCAAAGGGCCATTATTTGAATGTTTTCAAATCCGTTGTAATCCGGGTTCCCGGTAGTCCGATCCATGCGGTAGTGGCTCGGACGGCGGTAGTGGCTCGGACGGCGGGGGTGGATTGGACAGCGGTAATGGCTCGGACGGCAGAAGTGGCTCATGTGGTGGTAGCGGAGTAACGACGGGCCGCCTTGCGCGTCATCATGGATAGGGCGCGAATCAGCACCGGCGCCGGGTGTCGAACAGCACTTTCTCAGGAATACTGATGGCAACGTTTACCTATACGGCCCGCACACCCCAGGGTGAGTTGAAGAGCGCCACCATGGAGGCCGCCAATCGCGACGAGGTGATCTCCAACCTCCGCCGCCAGCGGCTGAACGTCGTCAAGGTCGACGAGGCGGTCAAGAAGAAGTCGGCGGGCGGCAAGGGCATCAAGATGCGCGACATCGTCATCTTCACCCGCCAGTTCTCGACGATGATCAACTCCGGTCTGCCACTGGTGCAGGCGCTCGACATTCTCGCGAAGCAATCCGAGAACAAGTCGCTGCAGGAAGTCACCCGCCAAGTGGTCTTCGACGTCGAATCCGGGCAGACCGTTGCGGACGCATTGAGCAAGCACCCGAAGGCCTTCACCGAGCTCTACGTCAACATGGTGGCCGCCGGCGAGGCTGGTGGTATTCTCGACACGATTCTGCTGCGCCTCGCGACTTTCATGGAAAAGAACGACGCGCTCGTCCGGAAGGTGAAGGGCGCGATGATCTACCCTGGCGTCATCACCAGCGTGGCCGGTATCGCGATCATCGTCCTCCTCGTTTTCGTCATCCCGGTATTCGAGAAGATGTTCGCGGCCGTCGGACTGCCGTTGCCGCTGCCGACGCGTGTCGTCATCGCGATGTCGGGGTTCCTCACGAGTTACTGGTACCTAATCATCATTGCCATTGGCATTTTTGTCTGGTCGGTGAAGAAATACTATACGACGTCGGGCGGAAAGCTCGTCATCGATCGCCTGATGCTGAAAGCCCCAGTCCTCGGCGACGTCCTCCGGAAATCGGCGGTGTCGCGCTTTACGCGGACGCTGGGCACCCTGATCTCATCAGGCGTCTCGATTCTTGACGGTCTCGAGATCACGGCCAAGACCGCGGGCAACCGCGTCATCTCGGATGCGATCATGGCGAGCCGGGCGAGCATCGCGGGTGGTGAAACGATTGCCGCACCGCTCCAGAAGAGCAACGTCTTCCCGCCCATGGTCATCTCGATGATCTCGGTCGGTGAGCAGACCGGTGGTCTGGACGAAATGTTGTCCAAGATTGCCGACTTCTATGATGAGGAAGTCGACGCAGCCGTCGGCGGACTACTCGCGCTGATGGAGCCGGTCATGATCGTCTTCCTGGGCGTGGTCGTCGGCGGCATGGTCGTCGCCATGTACCTGCCGATCTTCGATATGATCAACGCCGTGCAATAGTACGCCGCATCGCTCGACCAGAAAGGGCCGTCCGGCAACGGGCGGCCCTTTCTGCATCAGCGACCTCGAGCGGCTCAGTGGCAACGTGACTTGCCCCCATTCGCTATCGGTTCGTCACCATCGTGCGGGACGTCGGCCCCATGCCGTGGAGCTGCAACACCGTTTCGGTGCGCGCCATTGCCATGTGCGGCACTTTCGCGGGCACGTAGATGAAGTCCCCGGGACCGAATGACGCGAGCGCGCTCCCGTCGGGGCGCTCCGACATGCCGAAGTGAAAGGAGCCGGACAGCACTGTGATGTGCTCGCTTTCCGGATGGAAGTGCGGCGGAACGGTGTATCCCGCAGGGAACTTGAGGCGATAGGTGTAGTCGCCCTTCTTCGCGGGATCGCCGTGAAGCATCGCGATTTTGGCGCCGGCCGGAAATCCGGCGGGTGCGAAGTCGGCCCAACCCATCGACGCCGCAGGGTTTGTGGTGAACGGCAGCCCCGACGGCTCGACCTCCATCACGACCATCGGCGGCGCGGCTATCGGCAGGTCGCTATTTCCGGCGTCGGCGACCGCCTTCCACTCGCCATTGATCTTCTTCCAGGCGACGAGATACTTGCCGCGGTCATCGACGCGACCGGTCGGCCCGTCCATCCCGAATCGAAACGTGCCGAGCTCGTACGCCATGTCGCCTGCCCTGGCGACTTCGATGCTGGTGGGGCCAAATGTGAACGTCATGTTCGGCGCCTCGAACATCCCCTTCACTGAATTCCTGATATTCGAGCTTCCCCGGAT
>JBKJRV010000425.1:0-3147 GCA_046593115.1 Gemmatimonadaceae bacterium | reverse complement strand
CCGCGAGCTCCGACATCTCCTTGAGTGACAGCTTGCGCTTCCTGGGCGTCGCCGGTCTCTCCGTGGCGGGCATCGCGCGCTTTACCGGCGGCGCAACAAGCGCCGGCTTTCGCTGTCGCACCCAGTCCGTATAGCCGCCAACGTACTCGTTCAATTGGCCACCGCCCTCGAACACGAACGTGCCCGTCACGACATTGTCGAGAAACGCACGGTCATGCGAGACAACGAGCAGCGTCCCCGAGAACGCCATTAGCAACTCCTCCAGGAGGTCGAGCGTCTCGATGTCGAGATCGTTCGTCGGCTCGTCCAGCACGAGAAGGTTGAACGATCGCGTAAAAAGCCGAGCGAGCAACAGACGATTCCGTTCACCACCCGAGAGCGCGCGAACTGGCGTGCGCGACCGATCCGGCGAGAACAGGAAATCCTGCAGGTATCCGAGGACGTGCTTGCGCGTGTCGCCGATGTCGATCCAATCCGCGCCGTCGGCAATGCTTTCGAACACGGTTGCCTCGGGATCGAGCTGTTCGCGAAGCTGATCGAAGTAGGTCACCTCGCGACCTGTGCCCAGACGAATCGTCCCCGCATCGGGCTCCATCTCGCCGAGCAGGAGCCGGAGCAGTGTGGTCTTGCCGGATCCGTTCGGGCCAATGAGGCCGATGCGATCGCCGCGGGTGATCGTCGCAGTGAAGTTGCGCACGATGGGCCGGCCGCCATACGAGAAGGTCACGTCCTTCGCCTCGACAACGAGCCGGCCTGACCGTTCGGCCTCCTGCGCCTGAAGCCGCACCGCCCCTGTGCGCTCGCGGCGCGCGCCGCGTTCGACGCGCAGGGCTTCGAGCGCGCGCACCCGTCCTTCATTGCGCGTGCGCCGTGCCTGGATGCCGGTGCGAATCCACACCTCCTCCTTCGCGAGGTTCCGGTCGAACTGGGCCCACTCTCTTGCCTCGACCGCCAGCGAGGCATCCTTGCGCTCGAGATACTGATCGTAGTCGGCGCCCCAATCCACGAGCCGGCCGCGATCGAGCTCCACGATGCGCGTAGCCACGTTCCGCAGGAAGGCGCGATCGTGCGTGACGAAGACCAGTGTCGCGCCCCGGTCCACGAGAAACTCTTCCATCCACTCGACGGCCTCCACATCGAGGTGGTTGGTGGGCCCGTCGAGCAGGAGGACGTCGGGCTGGCGCACGAGCGCGCGCGCCAGGAGCGCCTGGCGCTTGCGTCCGCCGGATGCCGCGTTGAAATCCGCATCGGCGTCGAGGGCCAAGTGCTCGAGGACCGTATCGACCCGGGATTGCATCTCCCATGCGCTGGCGGTGTCCAGCGCGTGATGCAGCCGGTCGAGCTCGCGCAACGCCCCGGCGCTGGCGTGCGCGCCGACGGCGTGGCTCGCCTGATGGTATCGCGCCAGCAACCGTCCAGCATCGCCCAGACCGGCGGCGACGACGTCGAAGATGGTGCCGCCGACGTCCGCGGGGACTTCCTGTTCGAGACGCGTCACCGCCACGCCGCCCTGGCGGACGACCTCTCCGCTGTCGGGCTGAATGGTGCCATCGAGCAGTTTCATGATGGTGCTCTTGCCCGCCCCGTTGCGGCCGAGCAGACAGACACGTTCACCTCGTTCGATGGCGAAGCCGGCGCCGTCGAGGATGGCGGGTCCACCGAACGCGATGTTGACGTCCTGCATTGCGAGCAAAGCCATGGCGATATCTAGCGAGCGGCGTCAGCCGGAGGTATCACTATGGCAACCTCACACGCCCGAGTCCATGCCGGACACTGCCCGCTCGAACGTCAGTCGGCTCACGCCCCTCGTCCTGTTGGCGGGCTATGTCGCGCTGTTCATCTGGGGAGCAATCAACCCCTACGATCGCGCCACGTGGTGGGTCGAGAACGTGCCAATCGTCATCCTCGTCGGGGTTCTTGTGGTTCTCCACATGCGCGGAGTGCGTTTCTCGCCGCTCGCATATGTACTCATGGCAGTGCTCCCCTATTGGCACACCGTCGGCGGCCACTACACATTCGAGCGTGTCCCATTTGACTGGTTCAGCCAAGCGTTCGGATTCGAGCGCAACATGTACGACCGGGTGGGACACTTCTCCGTCGGCTTCTACGCGTTCGGACTTCTTGAATTTCTGCTCGTGCGGCGCGCAATGTCGCGACGACTCGCGGTGATGTTCGCGATCTTCACGATTGCGTTCGTCGCGATGACGTACGAGCTGATCGAGTGGGGTTACGCCGCGTACGGCGGCAATGCCGAAGCGGGGGCGAACTTCCTGGGCAGCCAGGGCGACATCTGGGACGCACAGAAGGACATGCTCATGGACACGCTCGGCGCTCTCACCTCAGCGATGCTCTATCTCGTTCTGCGACGCCGCCGAGATGACGTGAATGGCGCGGCGTAGGCTGGTCGACTTTCAAGTGCCGATGAAGGCTGAAGCGATTCGATAGGCGAGTCAGTTCGGACTACGTGCCGCCCGGTTTTGCGTCCGCGTCATCAACCGGCAGTGTGAAGAAGAAGCTCGTCCCTCGTCCCACCTCGCTCTCCCCCCAGATGCGGCCGCCGTGGCCCTCCACGATGCCACGGGCGATGGCGAGCCCGAGCCCCGCACTGCCGCGTGCTTCCCGCCTCCCCTGCCAGAAACGGTCAAACACATAAGGAAGATCGTGTAGTGCGATGCCGGGGCCCGTGTCGGATACCAGGAACTGGACCATATCCCCCATGCGCCCGGCGCGCACCTGGATGGTGCCGCCCGCGCTGGTGAGTCGAATCGCGTTGGTGAGGAGGTTGCTGAGCAACTGAAGCACGCGGCCCTGATCGGCGTTCACGGCCGGCGCGTCGCTCGCGTGAAAGTCGAGTCGGATGCCCCTGACCAATGCCTGCGTGTGGAAGATCTCCCGAACCGCTTCGAGCAGAGGAGCGATGTCGCACCGTCGCCGCTCGAGCGCGAGCCGTCCGGTGTCGATGCTTGCGGCGTCGAGCAGGTCGCCCACGAGTCGGTTCATGCCGGCGACCGTGCGCTCCATTACCGCGAGGAGCCGAGGACGACTCTCCGCGTCGAGGGTGTCGTCAAGCAAGAGCTCCACGCTCGCGGCGATCCGATCCAGCGGATTGCGCAGATCATGCGCGACGATCGCGAGCACGTCGTCACG
>JBKJRV010000281.1:0-15154 GCA_046593115.1 Gemmatimonadaceae bacterium | reverse complement strand
CCCTTTACATCCACCCAGAGACCGGAGTTGCGATGCCATTGCACGCGGGACGCGTTCTCAGTGCGGAAGGCCAGCCGGTCGCGGCCGATTTTCGCCACGCGCAGTCCCACCGACATCCGCGTGTATGTTGTCGCATCGTACGACACGAGGGATGAATCCTGGCGCAGACGCGCCGCGCGGGCGGAGCCGATCAATTCGCGAGCCCGAGGATCGACGAATGCGGAATTCAGCAGCGCAGGTGTAAGCGCTCGGGTGCGCAGGACCGCGCGCCTGACGCTATGGCTGGTGTCTGAGGGGGTGGTGTCCCGTAGACTAGGGTCTGAGCGTGTGGTGTCCCGTGCTTTATCCGGTTTGACCTGCACCTGCGCAAACAGAAAAGCGGCTGCGATCAGGAGGTGCATGGATGACCGTGGTAGGAGTGTGCCGTCCTACGCCCCCACACATGCGAAAGTTTCCTTGTCGGCTCTTCGTGATGACGGCAACCGCGGCTCGGAGACCTCGGTGTTGCACCCGGCTACGGTGAGCGAATGATTACGTGCGAGGTGCCATTCGCGGTGCTGCGAGCTCGCGCAGCCGCTGAGGTGTCCGCGAGCTTCCTGTCTCTGGCTGCCCTCGCAGCCCACATGCGTCTCTGCACCCGGTGCTGGACAGCGAGCTCCCGATCGCGAGGTGCCGCCAGCGGCAACATGAGCAGTGCGAGCAATGCCGGTGCGACAAGGATCGCATATCCGCCCGGAAGCATTCGCTTCCCACCGGTCGTCGCACTGACCCTTGCCACGAGGCGCGGATAATTCCTCTGCACCCACACGGCACCGAGAATGACGAGCAGCCCTGTCGTCGCCAGCACAATGGGCAGAGCAACCACTCGGCGGAAGACGTCAAATGACAGGAATCCCAGATACCAGATGAACCAGCCCGCTCCGAACACCAGAAAGGTCCGTCGCCGCATGTACACCGCAATCGACATTGTCACGAGCGCAACCAGGACCAGCGCATGTCGCAGCGATTGGTCGAACGACCACACCATTGCCATGCCGATGCAGGCCGCGACCAGCCCTGGCAGGTAGAGCCAGAAGGCATAGTCCTGATCCGTATCGTTTCGCAGATCGACAGCGTAGCCGAGCACCATGATGAGCGACGCCGATGCGATGATGGCCCAGCCAGCCGTATTGGAGTTGAACGTGTGACCGAACAGCGATTCGGTGAGGTGAACGGACAATACGAGCAGTGAGATGGCGATCGGCTTCATCAGCACCGCGTAGCGCACCGTTCGGAGTGCGATAAGCGAGCTGAGTATTGTCGTCAATTCGATGATCATCCACTTGCCGCGACACTCCAGTAGCCAGGGCGCATCCCAGTCGCAGCGATCGCGCATCGCCTCAGGCCACACCCCAATGAGTGTGAGCAACGACCACGTGATCAGGGGGGTCATGCCGACGGCCAACAGCGTGGCCACGGCGGCGGCAAACGAAAATCCGTGGCGTCGCAGGTAATGAGCAGTTCCGAGGAACAGCCCTCCGTACACCAGCGTCACCAGCAGAACGCCGGATGGACCAAGTGCCCGCCACCGATCCAGAAGGAACCATCCAAAGCCGAAGAGCACGACGAATGCCCCGACGTAGTACGCCACCGTAATGGCATTGAACGCCTCGGGCGCTTCGATCGGCTCCGGGGGCGGTGGTGGCTGCGGGTCGCGGGATGCGCTGAGCAGCGCATCGAGCTGTGCCTGCGAAATCACTCCTCGTTCCATCGCACGCTGCAGCGCCGCGTGGGTGATCGCTGATTCTCTCATGTACGCCTGGCGGGTGGACGAAACGCCTCGTCTTCAACGACGCAAACGTCTCTGGTAATCAGATATCGAGGGCACGCGCGCAATGAATCTCGGTTGACGATCACGCGCCCCGATAGCTAATTCCGATTCGAATCCTGCCCAATACGTCACTTTGCGTAGCACACGCAAGTCCCGCTTCCACAACACTTTATGACACTCGCTCGAATCGTTATTGCTTCAGTTGCCCTGCTCGCGTCACCACTCGGTGCCCAGCAGCGCGACCTCGACTGGAAGAAGTTCGGCGACGAGAGCGTTCAGATCCTCTCCGACTATCTGAAGATCAATACGACCAATCCTCCGGGGAACGAGCTCGAGGGCGCGCGCTTCCTGCAGCGCATCCTGGAGCGCGAGGGATTCGAAGTTCAAATCCTCGACGAAGACGTCCTCGGCCGGAACCGCGCGAACATCTACGCACGTCTCAAGGGCAACGGCTCGAAGAAGGCGATCGCGCTCGTCAATCACATCGACGTCGTCCCGGCCGACCCACGCTATTGGACGGTCGATCCGTTTTCCGGAGCGGTGCAGGACGGATTCGTGTGGGGACGCGGGGCGCTCGACATGCGCGGTCAGGGCATCGCGCAACTCATGGCACTCGTTGCACTGAAGCGCACCGGAGTGCCACTGACCCGCGACATCGTCTTTATCGGCAACGCGGATGAAGAGCTGGGATCAACAGGTGCTGTCGTATTCGTAGAGAAGCACCCCGACCTGTTGAAGGATGTGGAATACCTGATGACCGAAGGCGGCGAGAATCGGTTCGAGAACGGCAAGCTCGCCTACTACGGCGTTGGCGTGGCCGAGAAGCGAACCTTCTGGCAGAGCATGACGGTGAAGGGCACTCCCTCACATGGCTCGCGGCCCACGAAACAGAATCCGGTGCCGCGACTGGTGCGAGCGCTCGATCGCATTGCGCGCCATGAAACTCCGATGCACGTCACGCCGGGCGTCGCGAAGTTCTTTCGCGACATTTCGCGCGATTATCCCCAGCCACAGCGTGCATGGCTGGCCGATGTCACCAAGGCACTGAACAATCCCCGTGCGCGCGCGTGGATTCTGAGCGACGTCACGTGGAACGCCTACCTGCGCAACACCATCTCACTCACCGTGCTGAACGGCTCCAACAAGACGAACGTCATTCCGGCTGAGGCAACGGCCCAGATCGACATTCGCCTGCTGCCGGATCAGGATACGACGACGATGCTGGCAACGCTCAGGCGGATTGTGGCCGATACGGCTGTGCACTTCAGCACGCTGCTCGACCCCAAGACCCCGCTCGAGAGCCCGATCGAGACGGACCTCTTTCGTGCGATCGAGCGCGCATCCCGGGAGCGTGATCCGGGCGCGCTCGTAACGACGCCGATGCTCACCGGCGCCACCGATCGTCCGACGTACCGGAAGCTCGGCATCACCACCTACGGATTCGACCCGTTCAAGGTGGAGCGGTCGGACAATCAGCGAGGCGTCCATGGAAACAACGAACGCCTTTCGGTAGAGAACGTTCACTTTGGTGTTCGCTACCTGTACGACGTGCTGCGATACGCGCAGTGAGGCGGGCGCGCGGCGAAGTCCGCCGCGCGCACCTGAGAACGTTACGCGCTCGGAATGGTGAGCTGATCGCCGGCGTGAATCAGATCGGGGTTCGGGATCTTGGCCTTGTTCGCCTCGTGGATCAGTTTCCACTTGGACGCGTCGCCGTACGCCTGCTTGGCGATCTTGCTGAGGCTGTCGCCCGACTTCACCGTGTAGGTGCTGCCAGCAACCGCCCCACCGGAAGCTTGCCCGCCAGCCTTGCCGGCCTGACCGCCCGCCTGTCCACCCAGCAGGCCCCCGCTGCCACTCCCGCTCACCGTGAGGTGATTGGCGATCTTCACGCCTGGAATGCTCTCCGCGATCTGCTCGACCTTTGCCTTCTGTTCCGCACTCGTCACGGTGCCCTTGATAGAGATCACCTTTCCATCATGATCATCGATCTTCAGGTTCTGCACCTGGATTCCCTGCGCGCGAATCGCCTGCTCGACCTGCTGTTCCCGTCCGGCCATCGATCTACCTCTTGTTCGAGTTACCCCCTTTACTCGCAAAGGGGGGACCACAACGCCGTCGCGTTCAACGCCCCCTTCGATCGAGCGGCTGCGTGATCGCGCCGGCCGCAGCTTCACCCGCCAACACGCCGCGATGGCAGATCCTTCTCGGCTTTGCCACCATTTACATCATCTGGGGGTCCACCTACCTCGGCATCCGTTTCGCACTCGAGACGATTCCGCCCTTCATGATGGGCGGAACACGGTTTCTGCTGTCCGGGATGCTCCTTTACGTGTGGGCACGCATGCGCGGTGCCGAGCGCCCTCAGGCACGACACTGGATAGTCGCGGCCGTGCTCGGACTGCTCCTGCCCTTTGTGGGAAACGGTGCAGTCGTGTGGGCGGAGCAGCACGTCGCATCGGGACTCGTCTCACTGCTGGTGGCGACGACACCGGTGTGGATGGTGCTCGTGGAGTGGGCACGCCCCAATGGAGTGCGCCCTACCATGCCAGTAATTTTCGGCGTGATCATCGGACTCGTGGGCCTTGTGTTGCTCATTGGGCCGTCCGATCTGCTGGGTGGCGGGCAGGTGGATCTGCTCAGCGCTGCGGTGCTGATGTTTGGATCCATCTGCTGGGCTACCGGCTCCGTCTACTCGCGCTACGCCAGCGTGCCGAAGTCGCCGCTGCTCGGCATCGGCATGCAGATGATGGTCGGCGGGGGGTTGCTCATGCTCCTGGCGGCGTCGGTCGGTGAGCTTTCCACGTTTGACAGCAGCGGAGTCTCCGGCAAATCGCTGTTCTGGTTCTTCTACCTCTTTGTCTTTGGCTCGATGATCGGCTACACGACCTACATCTGGCTACTGTCCAAGGCGCCGCCCGCGAAGGTCGCCACGTACTCGTACGTGAATCCGCTCGTCGCCATTCTCCTCGGCAACGTCGCAGCCGGCGAGCCGGTGACGAAGCGCATGCTGATTGCGGCTGTGACCATCCTTGGTGCCGTGGCGGCGATCACGCTGATCCGGCCAGCGGCGGGGGGAGACACGACGTGACCTCCCAACCTGGCGCCGGCGATGATCAGCTTCGCGAAGCATCGCACATCCGCACTGATGGCGCTCCCGATAACGCGGGTGATCTACCGTCCGGAATGATGCGACAGCATGGCGCCGATGTCGTGGCGTGGATCGCGGATTACCTGGAGAATGTGGAAACGCTACCGGTGGTGGCGCGCGTGCAGCCGGGTGACGTGCGGCACTCGCTGCCGACGGAGCCGCCGGCCGAACCCGAGTCCCTCGATGTCATTCTCGATGATTTCCGCAAGAAGATTCTGCCTGGGGTTACCCATTGGAATCATCCCGGATTTCTCGCCTATTTCAGTATTACCGCGTCCACACCGGGGATACTGGGCGAGATGCTGACGTCGGCGCTCAACGTGAACGGGATGTTGTGGATCACATCGCCCGCGGCGACCGAGCTGGAAGCGGTAACGCTCGACTGGCTGCGACAGATGATGGGACTCGACGGTGACTGGTTCGGCATCATCAATGATACGGCGTCCATTTCAACACTCGTCGCCCTGGCTGCTGCCCGCGAGCGGCAGCCGTCGCTTCAGATCCGCTCGCGCGGACTCGCGGGGCGGCCTGAGCTGCCGGTGCTTCGTGTGTATGCATCGACGCACGCGCATTCCTCCGTGGACAAGGCGGCGATGACGCTGGGCATTGGCTCGGACAACGTCGTGCACGTCGAGTGTGACTCGAGCTTCCGCATGCGGCCCGATGCGCTGCTGGAGGCAATGGAGGCCGATCGGGCGCGTGGGTATCTCCCCATGGCGGTCGTCGCAACCGTCGGTACGACGAGCACGACGAGCATCGATCCGGTTCGCGCAATCGCCGAGCTCTGCAGGGCGCAGCATGTGTGGCTGCATGTGGATGGTGCGTATGGCGGAGTGGCGGCGATCGTCCCGGAAATGCGGCACATCATCGACGGAGTCGCGGGCGCGGATTCGTTCGTCGTGAACCCGCACAAGTGGCTGTTCACGCCCATCGACTGTTCCGTGCTGTACACTCGGCATCCCGACGTGCTGAAGCGTGCCTTCTCGCTGGTGCCGGACTACCTGTACACCGACGATGGGGACGCCGTGAATACCATGGATTACGGCGTGCAGCTCGGCCGGCGCTTTCGGTCACTGAAGCTCTGGATGGTCATTCGTGCCTTCGGGAGTACGGGGCTCGCGGCTCGCATCCGTCGGCACTGCGAATTGGCGCGCGAGCTGGCTGGCTGGATATCCGCGACCCCCGGCTGGAGTGTGGTGGCCCCGGTGCTATTCTCGGTGGTGTGCCTGCGATACGCTCCGAAGGGCATGAGCGAGAGTGCGTCTGATGCGATCAACGAGCAGCTCATCCGGGCGGTGAATGCCTCGGGAACGGTCTACCTCTCACACACGCGTGTGGGCGGACGATACGTGATTCGAGTCGCAATCGGGAATCTGCGCACGGAGCGCCGCCACCTCCAGGAGTGCTGGCGGCTTCTGCAGGAAGCAGCGGTGACCGCTCAGGCGGAGAGGTAGCGGGAGCGCAGTATGTCGAGGTGGTGTCGCTCGTGACCGGCGACGATGAACGGCACGGCGCGCACGGACACGGCGTTGTTGTTGGCGGTTCCCCGACGGCGGATGGCTTCGCCGCTGAATGAGCTGAAGAGCGCGACCGTGGAACGCCGCACGATCTCCAGCTCTGCCGCAAGGTCGGCGATGGTCCGATGGTCCGAACCGCTGGCGAGGGCATACGCATCCTCATCGAAACCGGCCAGCGGATTCGCGTCGCCGCGCGCGATACTGAGAGCACGGTGATCGAAGATTCGCTCTGTGTCGATCAGATGTCCCAGGACTTCGCGGATGCTCCACTTGCCCGGAGCGTACCGGAAGCCACCGCGTTCTTCGGGGAGCGCACGAACGAGGGTGAGCGTTTCGCCGATCTGCGTCGCGAGGGTGTTAAGGACATCTCCCTTCGGCACCTGGGCGATGTATTTCGCGTAGAACGGTGCGAACTCGCCGTCGAGTGGATGCTCGGATAACGGGTGCATGTCGGTGGTCGATGAGAGACACAGGAGCGCGGGAAGCTCCGCTGCTGCTCAGAATACCATGCGACGACTCTATCGGCCAGCAGTCCCGGAGCGCGGTGGCGCTCCGGCTCGCACCTAGGCGGCGATGGCTCCAAACGGTTCGGTCAACGTGCGGAACGCTTCGCGGTGCGCTTCGTTGCCGGAACTGTGGAGGCGATCGCGTACGAGGAGCGCCTGCGCCGCGGGGAAGATCGCTGCAGCGAGCCAGCTGACGCTCAGCATGAAGCGCATGTTGTCTTTCGCGTAGGCGTTTTCGGTGGCGACCACCTTGATGTACTCCCGCAGCACCGCGGAGTCCCGTTGCGCCTGCTCATCGGCTTTCACCAGCATGGTCACGGTGATGCGGTGATGATGCACTCGCGAGGTCAGCAGATTCTTGTGAATCACCATGAGCTCCTCGAAGGGGAGCGCGACGGCTTTCGAGACGAAAGTCTCGATCTCGGACGACATGCTTCCTTCGAATGGGACCATTTTGCAGCTCCGGCGGGCGTTTCGCGCATCGCGAGTGAACCGCGAGGCTGCACCCTCTCAAGGCATAGGCCGTTCCGGCTGCGTCTACTATTATGACGTCTGTTAACTAGTTGAATTGGAACGAGTTGTGGAAACTATCTCCGGTTATGGTAAATAATATTTGTGATGTAGAAGACTTTTTGACCGGTCATGTCAGTCGAACTGTCGCTTGCTCGCTCTGACTCGGGCAGACAAAACCACCACGATACGTAAAGGCCGTCCCGCACACACCGGGACGGCCTTCTACAGACGGGCGACCTGTCCGGACCTCTAGTCCATCTCTGCAAGCTGAGGCAGGGCTTTCGCAATGTCCTCGAAGTTGAAGGGCTTCGACAGGAAAGGACGGCCACTCGACTTGAGGAAGCGGCGGAGGTCCGTACTGACGATGTCCCCCGTCAGAAAGATGACCAGGCTGGCCAGATCGGGACGCGTCCGTTGCCACCTCTCAAAGATCTCCTGACCCGAAATATCGGGCATGCGGATATCGAGAATGATCGCGTCGAATTTCTCGTCGCCCGCGAGCTGCAGTGCGCCGCTGCCACCCGCAGTCGTGACAACCCGATGTCCGCCCAGCAGGAAATACCGCTCGAGCGCGAGGCGGATGGGCGCCTCGTCATCCGCCACCAGAATCCGAAGTCCCGGCGCAGGTCGTGCTGGCTCCGTGATGGGATCCTTCCGGATCACCGGTGTGTTCCGCACGTACGGCAGTTCGATGCAGAAGCGTGCGCCTCTCCCTGGCAGGTTGACGGCCCAGATGCGGCCCCCATGCTCGCTCATGATGCCAAGCGAGATCGACAACCCGAGTCCGGTGCCCTGGCCCACCGGTTTGGTCGTGAAGAACGGATTGAAAATTCGCTCGAGCGAATCAACAGGAATTCCGGGACCGGTATCCTCGATCTCGATGCGCAGCGCTTCATCGACACGTGTGCGCACGGTGAGGCGATGGTGCGGCTGGGCGAACGCCATCATCGCCTGCTCGGCGTTCGTGATGATGTTCAGCAGCACCTGCTGCAACTGGTGTACGTCGGCCATCGTCTCCGGCACGTCGAGATCGAAGTCGCGCTCGATCCGAATGCCGCGGACGTTGAGCTCATAGGTCCGCAGCTCCAGCGTGTCGTCCAGCACCTGATTGATGTTCACCGAAACCTTCTCTGACTTGTGCTGGCGCGCAAAGGTCAGGAGGTTATGAACGATGCGCGCAGCCCGGCGCGCTTCGGTGCTGATGATCTCCGCCGAGTGCCGGTGATCGGTCGGGAACGCGCGGTCGGCAAGCAGCAGTTGCGCGAACGCGGAAATGCTCGCCAGCGGATTGTTGATCTCGTGCGCGACGCCGCTGACCAGCTGGCCGATGGCGGCCATCTTTTCCGACTGGATGAGCTGGTGCTGGAGCTGCCGCTCGTCGCTGATGTCCCGAACGACGCACAGCACCTCCTGGGTTTTCCGCGGACAGGAGTACGTGACCGTGATTTCGCGGCGCTCACCGCCCTTGGTCAGGATGACCGTGTCGAAGCTTCCCGTTTCACCCGAAATGGCGCGAGCGAACTCCCGCACGGCGCGCGCCATCTGGTCGAGCGGGAGTAGCGGCACGAAGTACCGGCCAAGCAGCTCCTCTCGCGCATAGCCGGAGATCTCTTCACCGGCCTTGTTGATGGTCGTGAAGCGACCCAGGGCATCGAACGTCATAATCGCGTCGCTCGCGCCTTCCAGCAGGTGGCGATACCGCGATTCCGAGTGGGCCAGCTCTTCGGCGTCGCTTTGCTCCCGGGTGATATCGCGCAGCGTCAGGATGCTTCCGACAACGTGGCCCTCTTCGCGGAACGGCGCCGCGGCCACGGCGGCGATGCGCTCTTCACCACTCCCGGTAAGGACCCGGAGCTCAAAGCGCTGCGGAATACCGCTCAGCGCAACGCGCGCGGCATCGATCAGCGCGGTACGCTCACTCCGCGGTACCAGGCGCTCGATTGAGCTCTTGAGCAGAGTCTCCAGCGGCCGCTCGTACAAAACAGCCGCGGCTTCATTGGCGTAGAGCACCCGCCCATCGAGCCCGAGCACAAGAATCGGCGTCGTCGATTCCGCGATCAACTTGGGCGTGACCACCGCAAGCGCGGCCTCGCGGAGCTTGTCCGACGACGTCGACCGGGAAATCCACGGCGTCATGGCGCTGTCTTACCCGGCCTCGGCTGCCTGCGGTAGTGATCGGTGGAGAACTCCACCGACTCACGGTCGTGGTAGAGCAGTGTTGCCGCAAACAGGCGCATCGTTTCATCGGCGCGGTTGGCCACTCGTCGCTCCATCATCGCCGGTATCTCGCCGCGATTCAGCATCAACTGCGCGAGCTCAAGGTGCTTTTCCTCGTCGCTGCGCATGCCCGGCTCGGCCGCACCCTGGCGTGCATGCTCGCGCCACCATTGCTGCGACACCGGACCGGCGTCCAGCGTGGGGTTGCCGACGATCCCGGGATACACCGAGGTCGAGACCACATCGAAAATGATGACCTCGATCGCGCTCTGACTCGCGTAGTGTTCCCAGTAATCGACATCGTCGCGCGACGCGCTCATCCAGAGATGGTGGTACAGCGCGAGCACGGCCTCCGGAAACTCGGCGTCCGGGAAACACCCCGGCGAATGATTGCCGAGGTCCTCGCCGAGGGCCTCGATCACCTCGAGCGTCATCCGGTCCAGCTCTTCGACACTGAATCGCGAGAGGTAGCTCTCGAAAGCCTCGAACACCGCCAGGTGATCGAGGCCATACGCCTCCATCTTCTGCCGCCACAGCTGGTTGTGCGCCTGCTCTTCCCGAAGCTGTTCAGCCAGCGCTTTCACGAAACCCGACCGGCGAACATGATCCACCTTCGGAATACTGCGGATGAGCGCCCGGTTGAATCCGACCACACTGGGATACATGGTCGCGATGAAGGAGAGATACCGGTCGCGGGGAAGTCTCCATTCGCGTAGTGCCGTTGCGAATTCTGACTCGTTCATCTTGGACGCGTACCAGCGCGCCAAGGTCCAAATGGTGTCGCCAAGCCGGGGCCGGGCGGTAGTGTTTCTGAGCGGGAGTGACATTAGGCAGGCGGCTGGAGAAAAACGCTGGGTGGCGGCGTCGCCATGTATCACACGACCGAAGTGTTAGTAAGTCATCCGTTTGGAGTGACGGTCAACTCCTTATATAGTAACGGGATACTCACAGTCGAGAGAAATAGGGAGCACCCGGAATCCTTTTTCTGAAATAAATGTGATATCTGGATGACGGACGCTTACTGCATACCATGCGCCATGTAAAAAGCCATCGCCATCACGGTGATCATTGGATTCACACCCGAGGACAGTGGGAATGCACTCGCGTCGCCGATGTAGAGGCCGCGGACCCCAAACACTTCTCCACGGTGATCGCAGACGGCGTGGCGCGGGTCGCTGCCCATCCGGCATGTCCCCATCTGGTGGGCGCTGAACAGCGTCGAACGATTGCGGGCGATCTCACTGACCGCCAGGCGATCGTACGCATCCGACAGCGCACGAGCCGACGCCCCGGCAACCATGAAGCCGTGATCACGTTGGTGCAGCGTCGCGATCTCGGTGGCGCCGGCCGCTACCTGCACTCGCGCGCCCTCCACCAGCGATCGCCGCAGCAACGAGACCTCTCCAGCTCCCGGCTGATAGTCCACGACCGCTCGGCCATCCCTGTCGATGCTCACCCTGCCCGTCGCTCGATCCCGCACGATCATGATGCTGGCCGAACACTGTGCAACCTGTCCCATGCGCTTGCGGTGTGCGCGCGCACTGACCCACGGGAGCGCGAGCGCCAGCAGCGCGGGATGCGCGGGAGCGGTTTCCATGACGAATCCATACATGCCATCCATACGCGCGAAGCGATCACACAGCACCGTCTGCGGCGGTCCATCCCACGTCTTCACGGCATCGGCGTACAGCCCGGCAACCGCCGTCACTGGATGCAGATACAGATTCCGGCCGATGGCGGGAAGGCGCAGTCCCGAACGCAGAAGCAGCGCGGGCGTTTCGATGGAGCCCGCCGCGGCCACGACGCGCCGAGCGCGGACCGTCACGGTGTGCCTCCGTTCACCAGAACTCACGGTCGCTTCGACGCCGGTAACGCTCCCGCCCGACACGCGAACTTTTTCTGCCCGACAGCCCGCGATGATGGTCGTGTCCCCAAGGCGCTGCGCGTCTCGCAGCCAGGTAACGGCGGCGGATTGCTTGCCACCGTGCCGGCAGCCGTACACGCAGTAGCCACACTGCGTCACATCGCAGCCCTTTGAGTTCCTCGGGATCGGCGTCCAGCCCAGATCCAGCGCGGCGCACCCGCGCCGCAGTGTGTCGTTATTGGCATTGATCACGCTTTCCGTCGTGCCAACCGACAGCCGTTCCGTCACGGCATCCAGCGCGCTCGTGAACGTACGACCGACGAAGTGCTCGCAGCCCGAGGACGACGCCCACTCCTGGCGAATGTCGTCGGGGGTTCGCAGCGACGTCTGCCAGTTAACCACCGTCCCGCCGCCGAGCGCTGCCCCCGCGAGAATCGTGACCCCCGAGTCGCGCGTCGCGAGTAATCCGCGTTCGAGAAAGAGTCGCTCCGTGCCCGCCAGCTCTCGCTGATGAAAATCGGGAGCCTGCAACGGCTCCGCGGCTTCGAGGACGATCACTCGCTGGCCCGCGGCCGCGAGTTGCGCAGCGATGACTGCGCCTCCGGCGCCTGACCCGACAATGCAGACATCGCAGTCGAATTCGCTGTCGCGATCGATCGGTGTGACGGCGAGCGCGCGCTCGATGGCCGGTGGATTGCGCGAAGGCACGTACCCAATGCTGCGCCAGGTCGGATTGTCCCGCCCCTCGGGTTCGAGCGCGTAGAAGAGATAGGTCGAAAGCCGCTTGAGCGCCTGAAAGCCCGTACGCATTTGCGGGACGGGGCTATTCGCCATCGCGAGCAACGCGCGCTCCCGCTCATCCGCGCTCAACTCGGCGAACGAATGAAACCGTCGGGCCAGCATTAGAACGACCGCCGGCTGGCCGAGGGCGCGCAGCAACAGTCGAAACTCATCGCGCTGCGCGGTGCGGAGGTATCCGAGTGCCTGCTCCATCGCTGTTGCTACATCGAGGTCGGATGCGGCAAGAGCGAAGAGCGCGCGTGGGCCATCGCCATTGGCCGCCATCGACGGCAGCAGGGTGTCGCAGACCGCACGGAGCGTCGCGCGCTCGGAAGGACCCAGGAGATCAGTCATCGAACAGATCGTGAGATCGCCATTGGTACCGCGCCAGGGAAACGCGGCCACGCTCGTCGAACTGGATGCGCTCCTTCTCGAGGAGTCCACGTTGACGATTGTCGTCGCCGGGAGCCGAGCGGACGCTTACGCACCCCTTGGCGTTGATCACGCGATGCCAGGGGACACGGGAGCCAGCAGCGAGCGCAGCGAGTGCATAACCCACTTGACGCGCATGGCCGCGCAGTCCCGCGAGGATCGCTACCTGGCCGTAGGTCGCCACCTTTCCGCGAGGGATTCGCTGCACTACATCGTATATCCGGGTTCGTGAGACGACGTTCACAGCGACAATATCTCGGAGAGCGTGACTCGCCGGTAGCCACAGGCCCTGTGTGACCGCGCGGGAGGGATGTCCGTCTCCTTACGGAGCTTCCACAGGTCCGCGGGGCGCGACCCGAAGGGTTATGCACTGCTGCGCACGCGCACACCCTGTGTGGTGTGATTCAGATCACGAAAAGGGGGGGCAGTCCGCAATTGCCTGAAACGCGACTGCTTCAACATGTTAAGTCTTACCCATGTCATGAGGAGTATTCTGTGAACACAATCAAAGTCGTCCGGTCGTTGTCGGTTGTCCTCGCGGTCGCCCTGGTGGCGTGCGGAGGCGATGGGACTGGAGTGGGGAACGCCGCCAGGTGTGGGCTGTTGGGGACCTCGAACGTGAGGGTCACCGGATCGGCAACCGTGTCGATCAACGCGTGCGCCGCTTACGTGGTCGTTCCGAACTCCAGCGGTCCACCAACCTTTGAATTGATCCTTACAGGTGGCTCCGTGACGACACCGACCCACGCTATCAACGTTGGCCGCCCAGGCCCGCGTCCTGGGAACGGGACGTATAACGTTGGCGTTACGGATGGTCAGTGGATGGGAAGCCTGAACATCAAAGGCTCGCCTGACGACCGCTTCTTCATCCTGACCGGCGGCACCGTCACGATTACCACGTCGAATACGGGGAACCTGCAGGGCAGCGTGAACATGACAGCAAGGGAAGGCTCGGGAACGGGAACGAACACCGTTACGATCTCCGGAACGTTTGCGGCGAAGTGCGTCGCTGGCCAGACCTACGACTGCTGATCTCCTGCGCCGTACAATCCCATTGTGACGACGCCAGCTCCCTCGGAGCTGGCGTCGTCATTTCTACCGCGGCGTCGGTCAGTCCCCCGCCTCAGGGACTGGCTCGGACCCCAGTTGATGCCCATGGCCGTGGCGCTGCGCCGCCCGCCCACGGAATTTGGACAACACCCACTCGCGCCACTCGTCGAGAATCTCGTAGACCGTTGGGATAACGAGTAGCGTCAGAAAAGTGGAGGTGATCACCCCGCCGATCACCGCGCGCCCCAGTGGCGCACGGAAGTCAGCCCCCTCACCGGCGCCGATCGCCACCGGGATCATGCCGGCGATCAACGCGACCGTCGTCATCATGATCGGCCGCAGACGAATCGCACCGGCCTCGATGATGGCTTCACGCAAGGGCATCCCCTGCTCGCGTCCCCACTTCGCGAAGTCGATGAGCAGGATGGCGTTCTTCGCGACGATGCCCATCAAGAGGATCACCCCGATCATGCTCATGATGTTGAGCGTGTCCTTCGTGATCATGAGTGCCAGCACGACGCCGATCAGCGACAGCGGCAGCGACATCATGATCGGCAGTGGATCGAGGAACGATCCGAACTGCATGACCAGAATGAGGTACATGAGCATCACTGCCGTACCGAGTGCCAGCAGGATGTTGCCGAAGACCTCGGCCTGATCCGCCGCTTCGCCGGCCTGCGTGCGCCCGTACCCTGGCGGCATAGGCATCCGCGCCAGCTTCCTGTCGAGATCGGTGATGACCTCGTTGAGCGAGCGGCCGGTGGTATTCCCCTGTACCGTGACGACTTTCTCACGATTGACGTGGTCGATCTGCGCCGGCCCTACGCCCTCGGTGATCGTCGCAATCTGGCCAAGCGGTACCGTGACCGGCGAGCCATTGGGACCGCGGGGCACGATGAGCGGCAGCTGCGCAAGATCGGACGGACGACGCCTCGCTTCCGGTGCGAGCCGGACGACGACATCCCGGGTTTCTCCGCTGGGATCCACCCAATCTCCCGCATCGATACCCGCGAATGCGGGCCGTAGCGACTGTGCGACTTCGGCGACGCTGATGCCGATGGTGCCGGCCAGCCCCCGCTCGATCCGAACGTCGAGCTCCGGCTTTTCCCCACGCGTGGACAGCCCTACATCCACCGCGCCGGGAATCGTGCGCAGCGAATCTGCGACTTCCGACGCGAGCCGCGTGAGCACCGCGGCGTCAGGACCACGGAACTGGAGCTGGATCTGCTTGAACGCGCCGCCAAACCCGCTGGTGAATACCGAAATGTCGGCACCACCCAGTTGCCCAAGCTCCTTGCGTAGCTCCTGCCCAAA
>JBKJRV010000406.1:0-2848 GCA_046593115.1 Gemmatimonadaceae bacterium | reverse complement strand
TGGTTCGCTTGCCTGGAGTTCCCCGACCAACTCGCTTCGCCATACGGTCAACTCCACCGCGAGATCACGACCTTCTTGTCGGTATAGAACTCGATGGCGTCCTTGCCGTGTGCCTTGAGGTCTCCGAAGAACGAGCCCTTCGTGCCTCCGAACGGGAAGAACGCCATGGGAGCCGCCACGCCAATGTTGACGCCGATCATGCTGACGCCAACCCGGTAGCGAAACTCACGGGCCGCACGTCCGCTCTGGGTGAAGATCGACACCGCGTTCGCGTACTCGCTCCCGTGCACCTGCGCGATCGCGTCATCGAGGGTCTGCGCCCGGCTCACCGTAGCGACCGGTCCAAAAATCTCCTCGCGCCCAATGCGCATCGACGAGTCCACGTCCTCGAACACGGATGCCCCGACGAACTGCCCCTTCGGAAGCCCGGATACCTTGGGATTGCGCCCGTCGACCGCGAGCGTCGCACCCTCGCTGACCCCCGACTCGATGTACTCGAGCACACGCTCCTTGTGCTTCTTCGAGATGACCGGTCCCATGGTTACGCCGTCATCGAGACCATTACCGAGCTTCAGCTTCTTCGCGGCGTTCATGATGCCGTCGCGCAGCGGCTCGTAGATGTCGCCGGTTCCCACGATCACGCTGCCCGCCAGGCAGCGCTGCCCCGCGCACCCGAACACCGATTCGCTGGCGATGCTCACCGCGCGATCGAGGTCGGCATCGGGCATGACGATGATGTGATTCTTGGCGCCGCCGAGCGCCTGTACGCGCTTGCCGTGCATGGCGGCCGTGCGGTAGACATGCTTCGCAATGGCGCTTGAGCCCACGAACGAGACACCGGAGATTCCCGGATGCTCGAGAATGGCGTTCACGACATCCTTTCCGCCGTGGACCAGGTTGACCACACCTTTTGGTATGCCTGCTTCCGCGAGGAGCTCGAAGATCCGATTCTGCGACAGCGGAACCTGCTCGCTGGGTTTCAGGATGAACGTGTTGCCGGTGCCGATGGCATAGGGCAGAAACCACAGCGGCACCATCGCCGGGAAGTTGAACGGCGTGATGGCGGCGAAGACGCCCATTGGCTGGCGCACGAATTCGCAGTCGATGCCACTCGACACGTCCTCGAGCGTGTCACCCATCATCAGGGTGGGGATCCCACAGGCGTGTTCAACATTCTCGATGCCGCGCCGCAGCGAGCCACGGGCTTCGTCGAGCGTCTTGCCGTTCTCGATGGTGACGAGCCGCGCGATCTCCTCGAAGTGCTCGTCGAGGAGATACTTGAGTCGAAACAGCGCTCGGGCGCGAACCGGAGGCGGCGTCTCGCGCCACGCGGGAAAGGCGGCACGGGCGGCAGCGACCGCGTCGTCCACTTCCCGTTGTCCGGACATTGGCACCCGCGCGAAAATCGCACCGGTCGCGGGATCGGTGTTTTCCAGGTACTCGGCGTTCGCGGGCTGAACCCACTCGCCGCCAACGAAGTTTCGGAGGGTGGTTGTCATGGCTGGCCTATAGTGTCGCGAGGAGAACGAGATGACAAGACTCTGAGCCAGTTATGACACAAGGACTTGCCCGCGATCATCGATGATTGCGTGCAAGTCCTTGTGTCCACGGTTGGAGCAGCTTCTCAGCTACCCAATTCGCATTATCCGTTCGCGAGACGCGATCCCTGATTACTGGTTAGAAGTTCACGTCCATGCCGAACTGGATCCGCTGTGGATCGCCGATGGTGCAACCGGGTCTGCCAAAATTCCCGTCAGTGGCGCTGAACGTGTTGAAGCACCCGTAGTTCTGAGTGTTGAGTGCGTTGAACAAATCGAGTGACACGCCGACGGATCGGGGACCGAATCCAAAATCCTTGCGGAGCCGGAGATCCAGATTGGTGAACGTGGGCGTCGCGAACCCGCCGGCAATGAGCGGATTCGGATTACTGCAGCGCGGAACCGGAGCAGTCGCCGCGGCGGTGGGACACCCGAACCGGTCGCCGACGTTCAGGCGCTCGCCACTGCCAACTGTGAAGAGGCCACTGAACTGAATGTCAAATGCGCGGGCGGATTCGAGAATAAAGTTGGCTACCATGCGCCCACGCTCATCATTTCTCGCCTCACGCCGGTAATCCTGAGGGTTTGGGAAGGAGAAGTCATCGTTGAAGCCTTCCGTTTCGCGCTTGGCATACGTGTAGGCCACTCCGACGCCCCAATCGAAATCTTCCGGTGTGCGGCGGAAGGTGCGATCCACCTTGAGCTGCAGTGCGTTGTACCAGGTTTCGCCGGAGTTGTCCGCCAGCAGGATGGTGCCGAATCCGGGAACGTTGTTGTTCGTGAAGCATCCCCCTACGGCAAAGGACCGATCCGGGCAGGTGAAGTTCTGATTCGCGAAATAGAAGGTGAACACGTTCTTGCTGTGGACGTTGGTGTACGTCGCGTCCACCGCCCAGTCGCCGAGCATCTGGCGAATGCCCGCGCTCACCTGTCGCGAGGACGGCGGCCTGAGGTCGTTGGGCAGCAGCTTGACCTCAGGGGTGTTGGCTCGCGAAGTCGCGACGAGCGCATCGAACGCCGGCTTTCCTTCCGTCAGATATCTCGGGTCGAAGTCGATCCGGTTGGGATCGGTGTTGCCCGGCGGCCGGAAGCGAATCACGTAGCTGGGGTGCTGTAACGCGAACTTCTCTTCAATCGCCTGATCGAACACGGTCCGGTCGACGAAGAGACCCCAGCCGCCGAAGATCGTCGTTCGGCTTGCCTGATCAACGGAATACGAGAAGCCCAGTCGCGGCTGGAAAGCGCCCTTCCATGGCTTCCGGTCATTTCCGTCTGTGAAATAGCGGTCGGGATCAAAAATGGTGTCTCCG
>JBKJRV010000029.1:0-2887 GCA_046593115.1 Gemmatimonadaceae bacterium | reverse complement strand
TGGAGCAGCTTGCTGGCGAGACGCGTCAGACGGTCGAACGCCTCCTCGGTGGGCGCATCGAGCAGCGCGGTCTTGCGCAGCGCGAGCAGGCGATCAGGATTGGTGAGCACCTCGTGTTCGTGCGCCACTGCCTCGGTGGGCGGAGCGTCGTCTGGCATTAGGGAAGCTACAGCGGGAATCGGGCCGGAGGGGAATTCGCGTCGGGCCACTTGTCCAGGGGACAGCGCATGGCCGCGATGTGCGCCTTGACGGTGATGTAACAGCCGCACTCCTGACAACGGTCGATGCGGAGCGACGGGCACGCCTGGCAGACCTGTAGCCGCGCGGCCGCTGCCTCGCTTCCCAATAGCAGCGGCGCGCCCCCGGCCGATTGCCGAGCCGCGTGCCAGGCATCCCGTGCGAGCGACCGAGCCATCTGGAAGAATGGCGGGAATCTGTCCAGCCGCTCCGACGCGAGCATGTGCTCCGTCTGCGCTGCTGCTTCCGCTTGCTCACGCGCCTCCGCCGCCGCGCTCGGCCGTGACGCGGCGAGTCGCAGTGCTTCGATCAGTAGCTCGGCAGCTGAGCCGACGGCGGACCCTGAGCGCCTGACGAGGGGGCGTTGGTCTCCGCCCTCGTAGAAGACGAGCACCGGCGCATCCTCCACGTCGGCATACATGACGTGCACTGCCGCCGACTGGCCGACGCTACGTCGCAGCTGGTCCCCGAGACGCGCTGCGGCATCGTTGCACTCCGGGGTCAGGACGAACAGGAGGATCCCCGAGCCGTGACTGACCAGGTCGGAGAACTCGTCGAACGAGATCAATGCCGTCATGTCCGAAATTCCTCGGTGCGCAAAGGCGCACAGGAGAGCATCAATCCCAGTGAGCGTGCACCGGTTTGCCTACTGGTGATCTACGTCATAGCGGCTGCGTCCCTGGCGACCTATACTATCCGCGTGTCACTGGCGCCACCACCGGAGCTTCTGGCACTCACCCGCACTCAAGGGAGCGAGCGATGGCCGACAAGAGCAAGCAACAGCAGCGACCCGCAGACCTGCCGGCGAAGAGTAAGAAGCTTTCGCCGGACGAGGTAGCCAAGGTGAAGGGCGGGATGGTGAGGGGCGGGATAACGTCACTGACTCCCGAGACCTGCAAGGAAACTGGCGACAGCGGCATGATGGGGTGTGGTACAGGCTGATCACGCGGTAGCCGAGAACCTCACTCGGCGTTGGTGAGCGCCGAGTGCGCATACAAGCACTCACCCGACACGCGGGAGTCTCCTCCGACGGCGGTCCCGGATTGCTACATTTCCGGGCGGCCAACGTGGACTCCCGCGTGTTGCGTTCGGCATGGGACGACGTGGTGCTGACTACGGGTCTTGGAGGTCCGCTTCGCGTGCGCACGCTCGATGGAGCGGTGCTCGAAGGATGCGGCGCGATTAATCCGTTCGTGCCGCTGGACATGCTGCGGCTCGCCCTCGAAGCGCGGTGCGCCGGGCGTGCGCTCTCACCCACGCTTGCGTCCGACCTTGCGATCCACGCCTCCGACGCGCGGATGTACGACGCGTCATACGGACTGCACTTGAAAGCGGCTCGTCGGCGTGGATGGGTCGTGCAACCGCTCCGGTTGGGCTTCATGCCAGCGATACTCCTCGGCGCCGGACGACATGCACGGCTTCTGATCATGAACATGATGCCCACTGTGAGCGCGCCGCTCGCGCTCGTCGGATCCAACAAGGCCGCCGCGCGCGATCTCCTGGCCGCTCACGGACTACCGGTGGCGCCGGGCAGCCTCGCGGGTTCGGCGGAGGCGGCGCTTCGTGTCGCGCGCCAGCTCGGCGGGCCCGTCGTCATCAAGCGATTGGTCGGCGGCAACTCCGATGGTGTGATCGTTGGCGTCAGCGCGTCGCGCGACATCACCAGCGCGGCGAAGCTGCTGCTGTCGGGCGGCCACGCGGTGCTGGTCGAATCGCTCGTCGTTGGAATCGAGCTGCGCCTGCACTTTGTGGCGGGTCGGCTGCATCGTGCCTTCCGCGCGCAGGCATTCACCGTCACGGGGGACGGGCGTGGTACGCTCGCGGAGTTGATCGGCGGTCGGTATCCGCGGTATCTGCACGTGATGTCCGCATCGGCGCCACACCAGCGCCGCCTCGTCCTCTGTCTGTGGGCGCTCGGCGTGCGCAAATTCTCCGACGTCCACCGTGTCGTTCCCGCCAGCGGCCGCGTCGTCAGAGTCTCGGCGGCGTCGGGCTCGGATATGGAACCTGTCTCCGTCACCGATTTCGTTCCGGTGCGCGACGTCGCCCGAATCGAGCGCTTTCTCGCGCACCACGGCGCGCCGAGCTGTGGTCTCGACATGGTCATCCACACCGCCGGCGCCCCGCTCGACGAGGGCGGAGTGATTCTGGAGGTGAATGTCCCGTGCGGATTCGCCTACCTCGATGACCCACATCGCGCCGTTGTCGCCGAGCTCGACGCAGCGATCGCCGGCGACGCGACGTTTCGCCGCGACAAGGGACGCATTCCCGTCTGGCTCCTGATGGAGCCCGACGTCAGGCGACGCACTCGGCGAGCCGTTGCGGCCCTAAAGCAACGACACGGCCGCGTGGCGGTCGGGCGGCTCGACGTCGCACGCTCGAGCTGGATCGCTCTACTCAACCAGTCCGATACCGACGCGCTGCTGGTGATCGTCAGCGAGGAGGCGATCGTCGCGCACGGCATTCCCGTCAACCTCGCCCCAGTACTCCTCCACGACGGCGGTCGGCGCGCGTTCGAGGAGAACTTTCCCATGACCTGCCGCACCGTCGTGAACGCGAAGGGCCGCCTCGGCACCGTGCCCGCTGCCCGTTAAATTACGCACGCGACGGCGCGTGAACGATGTGCCCGACGCGTTGTTGAGCTATTGCC
>JBKJRV010000001.1:0-3995 GCA_046593115.1 Gemmatimonadaceae bacterium | reverse complement strand
CTTCGCCTGTTGAGCAGGCGAAGACACTCAAGTGCAGCGAGTGCGGAGCGCTCAATTACGCGACCGAGTGGTACTGCGAGCGGTGCGGGTCGGAGTTGTCGGCGCTATAGCCTGTTGCGGGCTGCGGGCTGCGGGCTGCGGGCTGCCTGTTGCGTGCTAGGTGCTCAGTGTTGCGGGCTGCGTGCTTCGTGTCATCCCGCATGAGCGAGCACCTGTCGGGATCTACCGTACGGTGTTTGTAGCCGGCCATTGGGCACGAATGGAAGATCCCGACACTCGCTGCGCTCCTGCGGGATGACGAGCAGGCCGACAAAACGGGATAACGAACACGCCGACAAAACGGGATAACGAACACGCCGACAAAAAAAGGAGCCCGAAGGCTCCCGATTTTTACCGACGTTGTCCGGTTAGACGCCGGCTTTCGCGAGCCTGCTCTTGTGACGAGCGGCGTTGTTCTTATGAATAAGGCCCTTCCGCGCGGCGCGGTCGAGGATGGCAATGGCAGCGGCGCGCTGTTCGTTGGTCGCGTCTTCGCTCTTGGCCCGCTTGAGCGCGGTGCGAAGGGCGGAACGCTGTGCCCTGTTCCGCACGGTGGCGGATCGGGTCTTCCGCATGTTCTTCTTCGCGGACGCAATATTCGGCACGGAACAATCTCCCTGTAAGGCTGGTTTTGGTCGCGATTCGCGAGAGGCGTAAGGTACGGCTGGCAAACGCGGATGTCAATGTGCCGCATGACTTTGACACACTACGCGCGGAGCGGCTAGCTTTCGCCCGCGCCCCCAATGCTCCCACCCCTCCAGCCGCGATCCGTTGTCCGATTCGATCACCAAATTCCTGCTCGTTGCACCTGTCCTGCTCTTCTCGGTCATCGCACACGAGTATGCGCACGGCTATGCCGCGCTCAAGCAGGGCGACACGACCGCACTCTCCCTCGGCCGGCTCACCTGGAATCCCATCAAGCACATCGATCCGGTGATGACCATCATCCTGCCGATCGTGCTGCTGTTGACGACCGGTATGGCGCTGGGCGGCGCCAAGCCGGTGCCGGTCAATCCCCGTAATTATCGCAACTACAAGCGTGGCGACATTATCGTGTCGCTGGCCGGCGTGGCGACCAATTTCGTGGTGGCGCTGGGCTTTGGCATCCTGGTCGCCATTTTTGGTCTGCTCGGCCGTGTGATCGAGCCGCTCCGCGACACTTTTGCCATCCTGCAGGTCGAGATGCTGATTGGCGTGCTGGTCAATTTCTCGCTGATCGCGTTCAACCTGCTGCCGATTCCTCCGCTCGACGGATCGCACGTCATGAAATATCTGCTGCCGCCCGCGTGGTCCCTGCGGTATCAGCAGCTGGGATTCTTTGGCATCTTTCTGTTGATCCTGCTGATGCGGACGCCGTTCCTCGCGTGGTGGATGTCGCCAGCCTCGTTCGCCTTCGGGCTGATCGCCTCTGCCGTCGAGCCGCTGGTGTTGCCGCATCCGCTATTGCAGCTCTTCTTCGGGTGACGGCCACCGCCCTCCGTCCGATGTCCACGGACGTCGCCCCGCAATCCTTCGTCGTCGAACTGCCGGCCTACGCGGGGCCGCTCGACCTGCTGCTCACGCTCATTCGCGATGAGCAGGTGGACATCACGGATATTCCGATCGCGCGAATCGCCGAACAGTTTCTCGCGCGGATTCATTCGCTCGGATTGAACGAAGCCGCGGACTACCTGGAAATGGCGGCGCGACTGCTGCGCATTAAGGCGCAAATGCTGCTGCCACGGTCGGGCGGCGACGACGCCTGGGACGATCCTCGCGCGGAGCTCGTACGGCGGCTCCTCGAGTACCAGCAGATGCGGGAGGTCGTCGACGTTCTCGAGCGCCGCGGGGACGAACGTCGCAACCGCTTTGCGCGCGTGTACGTACAGGAGACGCCCGCAGCACCGCCGACGCCGAACGCGCTCGCGCTGACGCTACCGGAGCTGCTCGCCGCCGTCGATCGTGTGCTGCGCATGGTGCGCGACCCATCCATCCACGACGTCATTCCGCGAGCGCTCGATCTCGAAGGCGCCATGGCGACCATCCGTGCTGTGCTCGCGTTACGCGCTCGCGCGTCATGGCGCGACCTGCTGAGCCGCGGCGCCGAGCCTTGGGAAGTGTTGTCCATGCTGCTGGCGCTGCTGGAGCTGGCGCGCCGGGGCGAACTGCGTCTGGATCAGCCTCACGCGTTTGGATCCGTGGAGATCATCAGTGACATCGCTGGCGAAGCTGCTTGAGGCCGCGCTGTTCGCGAGCGGTCGGCCCATTCCGGCCGACGAGCTCGCGGCGCTCGACGCCGAGGCCTCTCCGGCGGCCATCCAGGGCGCGCTGGAGGAGATACGCGAGCACTACGATGTCGACGGGCATGGCGTCGAGCTAACGGAGATCGGTGGCGGCTGGCAGATCCTCACGCGCGCAGAGTACACCGAGGCGATCGAGCGCGCGCAGCTCGCCAGACGGCCACAGAGGCTCTCGGCGGCCGCGCTGGAAACGCTCGCGATCATCGCCTACCGCCAGCCGATCGGCCGGGCGGAAGTCGAGGAGATTCGAGGCGTCGGCGTGGGCAGCGTGCTCAAGTCGCTGCACGAGCGGAACCTCATCGACGTCGTTGGCCGGGCGGAAGGCATTGGCCGGCCGCTGCTCTACGGTACGACGCCGCAGTTTCTGGAGCACTTCGCCCTGCGACATTTGGAAGAGCTGCCGCGGGCGGACGAACTCGCGGTCGCTCTGCGGGCCGGCGACCGCTAATGTCCGAGCCCATGCGCGTTCATCGCGCACTTGCCCGTGCGGGCGTGGCGTCCCGTCGCAAGTCGGAAGATCTCGTGACGCGTGGGCAGGTGATGGTGAACGGCATCGTCGCGGTGACCGGGCAGATCGTGGACCCCAGCAGGGATCGCATTACCGTGGACGGTGTGCCGATCGGTGCGCCGGCCAAGGTCGAGTGGATCGTGCTCAACAAGCCGCGAGCGGTGCTCACGACGAAAACGGGGGCCGGTGGGCGCGACACCGTCTTCAACCTCGTGCCGAAAATTCCCGGACTGACGTACGTCGGGCGGCTGGATTTCATGACGGAAGGCGTCCTGCTCCTCACGACGGATGGTGCGGCGGCGCATGCGCTGACGCATCCCAGTCGCGAGGTCGAGCGCAGCTATCTCGCCACGGTGAAAGGACCGGCCGTCGAAGCGGCGAGACTCGCTCGGGAAGGCGTTGAGCTCGAGGATGGTCTGGTGGTGGCCCGCTCGGCCGAAGCTCACTCGCTCGGCAAGGGGTGGTGGGAACTCGAGATCACTATCGCGGAAGGACGCAACCGTGAGATTCGGCGGCTGTGCACGGAGCTCGGGCTGGAGGTCGACCGACTGGTGCGCACGCGATTCGGACCGGTGCATCTCGGAAGCCTGGCTACTGGCGACATGCGCCCGCTCACGCCTCCTGAGCGCCGCTGGATCGACAAGCTGACACAGGGCGAGCATACCGCCTAATGGAACTGCGCGGTTCGACGCTCCTGCTGTTGGGCGGAAGCGGCCTGGTGGGAATGGCAGTCGCACGCCGGGTCCGCGAGTTCAGGCCGGCTCGACTGATCATCGCGGGGCTCACGCGTGAGGAGACGGAGGCCGGCGTCCGCGAGCTCACGTCCGAGGAGCCGGGTATCCCGATCGAGGCGGTCTGGGGCGACATATTCATGCCGGCGGATCTGGCGACCCGGAGCCGGGCAGACGTGCTTGCCGACGATCACGCGCGGCGCCGGCTGGTGAACGAGTTGCTGGCGCCGACAGGGGAAGGCCTCGAGAACAATCTCCTGTATCAGTGGCTGACGCGTTTTCGGCCGGATGCCGTCGTGGACTGTGTCAACACCGCCACGGCCTTTGCCTACCGCGATATCTTCAGCAGCTCGCGCGAGTTGCTTGCGTCCGCCGATCGCGACGAGCTATCGCGATCACAGGTGGAGCGCCACCTCCTGACGCTGGAAATCCCCCAGC
>JBKJRV010000448.1:0-3408 GCA_046593115.1 Gemmatimonadaceae bacterium | reverse complement strand
ACGCCCCTTGTTGTGGTTCGCGGACTTCACGACGCTGATGGAGTCGCTGAATGACGAGGAGCGGGCCCACACAATGATCGTGGCGCGCCGCGCACGGCTGCACCGCGTCCTCGAACTCGCGATAGGGTGGTCGAGAGAGCTGGACAATTTGTCCCCAGCGTCCGGCACGGCAGCCGAGGAGCAGTTCATCCGGACAGCCCTGCGTCCAGCACCGTCGTGCGCAATAGCGCAGCTCCTCTGGACGTCAGCCTCGCCAGGAGATGTGGCAAGTGTGATGTCCCATTTCCTCTGGCCGAGGGAGCTGCGCGCTACTCGCGGAACATTCGTGAAGTTCTGGACGCGTCGGGCGCAGCGACTGCTTGCCCGCATTGCACGTTGACGCCGGCTTCCCGTCCAGCGTACTTCAGAGCAGCCGAGGTGCACCGTGACGCGCCTCATGAAGGTCTGGGTGGATTTTTGCGCTGCCGCCGGGCGGACGAGGAGCGATGAGTGTGTTGGCGACCATCAGTGAGCGTTGGATGATCGAGGGGGTGGACGTGTCCGCATTTGAAGACTCGGGCATTTGTCCGTTGCGCTGTAATCCGGCGGAAATAATGGAACTGGTGGCGCTGGCGATCACGGCGGGCGGGTCAGCCTGGGTTCGTGCCAACAGTCAGAGCATGGCCCCCACCATTCCCCTCGGAGTAGACGTTCGCCTTGAAGCGCCCGGCGAACTGGTGGTCGGCACCGTGGTGCTCGCAATGCTTCCGCGCGGGCTGCTGGTGCTGCATCGCATCTGCGCGATCGACGGCGATCGTGTACTGCTGCGCGGCGACGCCAGTGGGGTGCCCGACCCGGATGTGGTGCACTCTGCGGTGCTGGCGCGCGCGCGTGTTATGCTGATAGCGGGTGTGGAACGGGAGATCGGTCCACGGCCCGGGATCAGCGTTGTCCATGTGAAACGCTGGCTTCGGCCCCTGACTTCGCGCACGCGGAAGTGGTGGCGGGCCGTGCGCTCCGCGGTGCTGGCGTGAGGGGCGGGGCGACTTCCGACGTGCAGCGGGTGGTCGATCCACCCATCGCCGGCGTGACGATGATCCACGAACTCCATCTGCCCTTGCGATTCGTGAACAGGAGCCTTGTCCCGTGGCAGGGCAGCCGTGAGATCGACGCGCCGATCACGATCCGGCACGTTGTGGCGGACGACGACGTGTCCGGTTTCGAACAGACACTGGATACGCAGCCATGGCAGACTTTCTATCGTGATGACGAGGGCCGCACGGCGGTTCGGTTTCACGCGATCAACGAGTGGATTCCAGCGGCGACTCTGCGGACGGTTCGTCAGGGCGAGCTATATGAGTTGCGGTATGCCACACCGCCGGAAGGCGAAGTCGACAACCGCGGGCGAGATCTGCTGATCCTGACGATAGCGCTGCCGGCGCGACGACGGGGTGTCATGGTGCATTCCTGTGGCATCCGCATGCCTTCCGGGCACATTCTGCTGTGTCCCGGGGTATCTGGCCGAGGCAAAAGCACGCTGGCCCGTCTCGTTCAGCAATCGAAGAGCGGGCTGACGCTGCTCAGCGATGACCGCTGCATTGTTACAGAAGACGATGGGCAGCTGCGCGCCTGGGGCACTCCGTGGCCGGGTGATGCGAGCGCGGCCTCGGAGGCTGACGGTCCTCTTGCGGCGATACTGCTTATTGGCCGAAAGGCTGATGTGCGGTTGTTACGCGCTTCGCCATCTGATATGGCGCACGTCTTGCTTGAAACAGTCGTATTGCCGTTGTGGGACAGTGAGTTATTGGACTCCACGCTGGAGCTGGTAGACCGCATGACCCGCTCCACTCCGACGTATTTCTTTGACTACCCCACTGATCCTAAGTCCGCGGACTGGCTGTTCGAGCAGTTGCAGGCTGTCGTGAAGTGATGGGTATAACTGCGTATCATCGTCGCGCCGGTATCATAGCGCGCCAGGTGGCCGGCTCTACCGTCCTGGTTGCGCTCGGGACGAGAACCGAAAACATTAAGACACGTGCTGCCGAGCTTTACACCCTGAACAAGGCCGGGATGATACTCTGGGAACTGCTGGCCGAACCACAGACGACGGACGCGATGACCACCCGCCTTGCTGACGCGTATGGCATAGGTGTGGATCAGGCGCGCGCGGACGTGCAGGCCTTTCTGGATGAGCTGGTCGAAATCCACGCGGTCGAGGCCAAATGACAGCGGTGGCCATTGACTATCATGATTTCGCGGCGATTACAAATGGTCGGGCCAGACGGGAGCGGACACCCGTAACGGCGCTGTTTGAGCTCACGCCCGCCTGCAACCTTCGCTGCAAGTTTTGCTACGTCGCCATCGAGCCGTATAAAGGTCCGTATCTGGGCACCGCGCAGGTGATCCAGGTACTGGATACGCTGCAGCGTGCTGGCGTGCTGTGGCTGAGCCTCACTGGAGGGGAGATTTTCTCGCGGCGTGACTTTCCCGAGATTTACCGGGCGGCGGTCGCGCGGGGATTTCTGATCACGCTGTTCTCGAATGCGACTATGGCGACGGCCGAGCATGCGGCCCTGCTGAGTGAGTTGCCTCCGTTCGGCGTGGAGGTCAGCATTTATGGGGCTGACGCCGAGCATTATGAGGGGACGACGGGCATTCCCGGGTCCTTCGCGCGCTTCGAGCGTGGTATTCGTCTGCTTCGTGATGCCGGTGTGGAGCTGCTGCTCAAGACACCGCTGAGCACTCTGACCGCGGACCATTTCGAGGCGCTCGACGCGTACGCGGCGAATCTGGGAGTTCAGTTCAAGTACGACATGTCGATCGACCCGCGGCTCAGTGGCAATGATCAGCCGACGATATATCGGATCGAGCCGAGGCAGATACCGGTGCTGGCCGACGCGATCCATCGGCACAGGACAGGGAAGCCGCGTGTGAAGGGTCCGTTACCCGAGTGTGAAGTGACCGATCCCGACGGAGCGGATTTTTCGAAAGAGCTGTACTATTGTGGCGCGGGCCGGGTCGGCTTGTTCATCGATGCGCTTGGTCAGGCCAGTCACTGTGTCATCGATCGCGAGCCGAACTACCCGATTCTCGAAATGCCGTGGGAGGATCTGTGGGCTCGCATGGGGGCGTGGGTAACGCAGCCCCTGCCTCCGGAGGCGCCGTGTTCGGGTTGCGGGTTGCGGTCCGGGTGCCAGAATTGCCCTGCCCGTTCGCGTCTGGCCACCGGCAGCTCGTACCTGAAAGACACCTATCATTGCGATGTGACGCATGTGCTGAATGACCTCGAACCCGCCATGCACCCGGACTACCGATCGATGGGTAGAGAACTTGCCGGCTGTGTTCGCTAACTTTCTGTGCTATCTTCCGTTCCCGTTCCATTTCATGTAGACATTTGGAGAGTTATCTATGTCGCAATTTGATGTTCGC
>JBKJRV010000386.1:0-4124 GCA_046593115.1 Gemmatimonadaceae bacterium | reverse complement strand
TCCTCGTCGGCTCGCCGCCGTGCATCGTTGCTGCTGGCGCGAATGTTCCTTTCCAGGGAGTCGAGCAGGGGTTCGATGAGTGTCGCGCGAGTTCGGAGCGCTGTTGCCAGATCCCCTGCCTTGTTCGCCGCGGATGCCGTGCGCATCGCATCGTTCCACTGGCCAAGCAGCGTTGACGCGAGTGCCCACTGCGCACGCTCCTCCGGCGTCCGCACGGAGTCGTGGAGCTGGATCAGTGTCGCCCGCGATGCAGACACCAGACTGTCGCGCGTGCGCTCATACTTCGGGTCGTTATTGAGCAGGTAGCGGAACTGCTCGACGTTCGCACCGCGGATGTCGGATTCCGCCCGGAGTGCCGGCACCACGGTGGCGCGACGCGCGGCGAGCACCGCTTCGTAGGCACCAGAGGTCTTCCCCAACGTGTCGGCCGCGACGATGGCCACCACGGCGAGGAGCGCGAGCTCGATCAGGAGTGCCAGCGAAATGCGCCGGCCGATTGTGAACGTCATTGGAACCTCGTCCCAGGAGTTAGGGTCTTCATGGCTCGGACCGAGCCGCGTTCAGCAGAGCAACCGCGTCGAGCAGGGGAACGCCGTCATCGGTCATGCCCAGGGCCAATCTGGCGCGCGGGCCGGCCGGCGCAGGTGACAGGGCGGCGCGCTGCACGATGCGCGTTTCATCAACCGACGATACAAGCAGTGCCGCAACGGCCCGCCGTCCATCCCCCAGTACGAGGAGCCGCCGTTGCGCATCGGTAGCCGATCCCGTTGCGCCGATGGAAAGCACCGTGAGCGGACGCCCACGCCAGGCGGTAACGCCGAACACCGGCGCCACAGCCCGCGGCAGAGGCGTCACAATCGCGGCTCGGATAATCGCGACGATCGATGCCAGCGGCATTGCGAGGCGATCGTCGCCGATCAGAAACACGAGAACGTCCAGTCGGTCGGCCACAGCCGCGTCATCGAAGTCGGCACGCGGCATGGCGAGCGCACGCGCCCGAGCCTGGAGCAGTGCCGTTGTGGCGACGGGATCATCGGTGATCGACCGATCCGTCGCCCGACCGGCGAGCGCGGCCAGCCTCACGGCCAGCGAATCCCGCCGGGTGCCGGAGGGCAAGGCCGTGGGTACACTCATCGCCGCGGCACCGCAGCAAGGTCCCTGAGACGCAGCGTGGCGATCTGTCGCAGCCGGGACGACGGCACTCCATCCGCAGCCATGACCGGATCGCCCGGGGCCATATTGGCCAGCAGCGCGACGACATTCTCAAAGGCAATGCGGGCACCACTGGCATCGCCGGTTCGCGTCAACGCGTCACCGAGCAGGAGGTGGCCCATCACGAATTTTCGGTCGAGATAAATGGACCTGCGCGCCGCAATGGCGGCATCGGACTGCCAACCGGCTTCCGCGAGCAACGTGGCGTGCAGGTAGTGCAGCTCGGCCATCAAGGGATGCGTTTCGAGCGCGCGCGCGCAGAGCTCCCCCGCTTCGTGAAGGCGGCCCTGGTTGGCCACGGCGCGGATGTGGTACACCCAGAGTGGCAGCAGCCCCTGCCCCTCGCCCGCGCATGCGAGCGCCGTGTCGGCCATCGCCTCCGCGGCGGGGTAGTCCGCTCGCTCGTACGCGGCGATGACGTCCTCTAGCCCCACGACGTCGCTGCATTCATCGGTCGGCGCGAGCACACCGTCACGACTCGTGCGGGGGACTGAAGGGGCAGGAGCGACGCTTGCGGGAGCGGCTCCTGCGGACTTGAGAATCAGCGGAGGGTTGGTTACGACGTCACGCGGTGGATCAGCGCGAATGTAACGTCTCGGTGTCGCACCAATCCCGCCGGCCCTCCGATACGCGATACCGGCCGTCGTGGCCACGACTTCGCAGGGCACCAGTTCGGCGAGCGGCGGGTCCGAAGGGCCAAGCACCAGCCACCCGTCAGGAGCCAGCGAGGCGAGCAGCCCGGTGGCAATGCGCGTGACGGTGTGCAGGTTGAAATAAATCATCACGTTGCGACAGAGGATGAGATCGTAAACGCCCGTGCCTCCGGTCGCGGACCCGTAATCGTCATGCACCAGGTTCAACGCGCGAAACTCCACTGACTCCCTGATATCAGGATCCAGGTCAAAATAGCTGCCGCGGCGGTGGAACCACTGGGTAATCCGATCCTCGGAAACACTACGCAGCGCCCACCGCGTATACCGGCCGCGTCGTGCCGCCTCCAGCCGGGGCAGCGCGACGTCCGTGCCGACGATGCGTGCGGCGTGCGGCGAGGCGAGCTCGCGCAGCAGGATGGCCATCGTGTACGGCTCCTCCCCCGACGCGCAGCCTGCACTCCAAACCCGAAACGGGTGACTGACATCCTGACTGGCGAACCGCGCGCTCAGAATGTCGGTGGCAAGGATTTCAAGTTGCGCCGAGTCGCGAAAGAAGTAGCTCTCGCCCACGGTGAGCTCCGCGAGCACCGCGTCTCGCGCTGCGCCGGGCCTTTCGGCCGCGCGAAGCAACAAGTGTGGTTCAGCGATTCGCAGCGTCGTCATCGCGCGGCACATCCCCGCTTCGGCGGAGGGCTGCCGGTTGGGCGGAAAGACCAGCCCGGCGAGCACGTGCGCGAGATCGGCGAGACGCGCGAACGCCGGATCGCTATAACCGGTCGCGCGCATGGGCGGCTGTTTGTTGCGTGCCTTGCTCGTCACGGTCACGCGATCTCGCTCTCAGCCTGATCGACCGCTTCGCGCTCTGCCTGATCGATCGCTTCGCGCTCGGCCTGGGTGAGGAAGGCGTCCATGTCGTAAATGACAAGTGCCCCAGTCTGGCTCGATGCCACGCCCTGCAGCCGTTGGAGGACGGGCGAAAGCGCGGCGGGGGACTCGATGTTCGCCTGTGCCACATCCATCACATCTTCCACATCGTCGACCCGCACCGCAATGAGCCGATCGGAGATATGCAGGGCGACCATGAACTGGTCCGGCGCAAGCGCCACTGGCGGGAGCGCAAGGCGTTCGCGGATATCGATCAGGGGGACGAGCCGCCCGTGCAGGTTGATCACGCCTTCGATGACACGCGGTGCCCCCGGGAACGGGGCAATGGCGACCGCACGGACAATTTCACGCACAGAGGCCGCGGGAAAGGCGATCTGGGTGCCGTCGAGCCGCGTCAGCAAGACCGGGATGGACATGGCCGGGAGGTCCATTCGTCGTTCCGCAGGTGAAGACACGATCGCCAATTCGGCGGAGGGCGCCCGATCTATGATGCCGCCAGTGCAGTGAGCGGCTCGCCGGACACCGAGCCCCGCCCGGAAATTTCGGACGCGTGCACCCCGAAGACTACGTTCCGGAATGGCGTTGGATCATCATCCGTCAACGTGCTGGGCAACAACCGGCGCAGCGCGGCCACCGCCTGATCATAGTCCCAGGTGGCAAATGGCGAATAGTGGGGCGAAAATGGCCCTTTCACGACGACGCTTTCCCAGTCGAACATACCGCGCACGTCATCCGTTTCGAAGGCGCACCACGAGTTGTGCGAGAGCGTAAGCAGCTTTGTCCCTGGCCCCGTGCGCCCGAAGATCCACGGCGCATCGTAAACGTAGTGGATTGGCTCGATATCGACACGATCGCGCTGGGAAAACGCTATGCGGCCGCTCTGGTTGCGCTTCAGGAGCGCCTGCGCATCGTCCCCATTGAGCACACGGATGATCGGCTTCGTGGGGGGAGTCATGCCTGCCCCAGTGCAAGAACAACTCCCCCACATGGGTTTCTGTCGTCTCCCGTCTGTTTCTCAACTTCACGGGCGGTCCGAGCAAATCCCGGGTATTTGGCCGTAGCATCCTGAAGTCCGTGCCGCGAGCGGTGTCCGCGGCTCCATGCGAATCCGGAGAGTAGCCATGCCAACGCCCCCGAAGCGGGTTTCCGTGCGCAGCGCATCCGGTTCGTTGCACGCGCCGGGCGCCGGTTCGCGCTGATACCGAAGAACGCGACGTGTTGCCGGCGGTTTGACCCTGACGCCTAGCCCAGATACTTCGCGGCGTCCACGCACTCCATGCCGAAGGCCTCCGCCACGCCGGGATAGGCCACCTTGCCCTCAACGATATTCAAGCCCTTGAGCAGCGACGCGTTGTCCGACAACGCGTCGCTGCT
>JBKJRV010000149.1:0-3303 GCA_046593115.1 Gemmatimonadaceae bacterium | reverse complement strand
GACGCACAGCCGGCCGAGCTGCGTGGCGGTCATTCGTCTGAAAAGCGTGCCGGACTTCACGAAGGGCGTGCGCACGCCGGCGACGATGGCGACGCGTCTTCCGTTCCCGAGGTTGTGCATGGTTTGAACTTAGACCCGCCGGTTGGGCATCGCCACCATGCGGGAGACCGATTATTCGTTATCGGAGTCCGCGCCGTCGCGGATGGACACCAACCCGCGCCCCTCGTCCGCTGCCCAGCAACGCTGTCATGACCCGCCCGCAGTCCGTCGCTGCTCTTGGTGAGCGGGAGTTCGACGTCCTCGTCATCGGCGGCGGGATCACGGGCGCCGGCGTGGCGCGTGACGCCGCTCTCCGTGGGTTGTCGGTGGCGCTGGTCGATCGCCACGACTTTGCATCGGGGACGTCGAGCCGCTCATCGCGCTTGATCCATGGCGGACTGCGCTACCTCGAGCATGGATACCTGCGGCTCGTGCACGAGTCGAGCACCGAGCGACGTCGGTTGCTGCGGCTCGCGCCCCATCTGGTGCAACCGCTCGCGTTCACCTGGCCCGTGTATCGCGGCGCTCGCGTCCCCCGATGGAAGCTGCGCGCCGGACTGTTTCTGTATGATGCGCTTTCGATGTTCAGGAACGTCGGACGGCATCGCGGTCTGGATGTTCGGGAGTTGACCGCGTTGGAGCCCATGCTGCGCGCCGACGGTCTGACCGGCGGTGCCACCTATTACGACGCGGCCACGGACGATAGCCGGCTGACGCTCGCGAATGCTGTTGACGCTCGCGAGGCCGGTGCGGTTGTGCTTAACCATGCGAACGTCGAGGGAATGATCGTCGAGCGCTCCAAGATCACGGGCGCCGAGGTGCTCGATGTGCAGAGTGGAGCCCGGATTTCGGTCGGGGCGCGTGTCGTCGTGAACGCGACGGGACCCTGGAGCGACGAGGTGCGGTCGCTCGCAGGCGACCGTGCGAGCCGAGGCGTGCGGGGGTCGAAGGGGACGCACATCTCGGTGCGCTCGGAACGCGTGGGCAATACCGGCGCGCTCACGCTGTTGTCACCAGTCGATGGCCGAGTGTTTTTCGTGCTGCCGTCGGGTGCGCGCACGATCATCGGAACCACTGATACCTTCACCGACGAGAGCCCAGATGGTGTGCGTGCGTCGGAGGAGGACGTCGCTTACCTGGTGCGGTCCGCGAATTATTTCTTTCCCAGTGCGCCGCTCACCGTGGGCGACGTCGAAGCGGCGTGGGCTGGCCTTCGGCCACTGGTGGCTGCGTCGGCGGGCGGTGGTGAGGGGGGGGCGTCGCGGGAGCATGCGATCACCGTCGGCGCGAATGGACTGGTGACGATCAGCGGCGGGAAGCTGACGACCTACCGGCTGATGGCGGAGCAGGTGGTGGACTGTGTCGAGCAGCGGCTGGGCCGGCGACCGACACACGCGTCGACTGCTTCGCGAATCCTTCCGGGTGGTGACTTTGAATCGCTTGACGAGGAAGTTGGCAACGCGGCCCGTGAATGGAGTGAGCGAACCGCTCGGGCGCTGGTGCGCGCCTATGGAAGTCGCTGGCGCCATGTGCCGAGTGCCGCGGGCGCGAGTGCAGCTTTCGTGGAGGATGGTCTGCCCTACGTGGTGTCGCAGCTCGCCTTCGCCGTGGACCACGAAATGGCGTGCACGCTTGGCGACCTGCTCATCCGTCGCACGCATGTCGCGTTCGAGACCAGCGACCACGGGATGTCAGCGGCGGCGCGGGTAGCGCGTGCACTGAAAACGCAGCTGGGCTGGGGGGATGAGCGGGTGGCGCGCGAGCTCGACGACTATCGTTTCGAGGTTGCGCGGATGTTCAACGTCCGGTAGGAGCTCCCGTATTTTGTCATCCCGCACGAGCGAAGCGAGTGTCGGGATCTACCATACGGTTCCGGTAGCCAGCTATTGAGCAGGGATAGGAGATCCCGACAGGTGCTCGCTCCGCTCGCCGCCTGCGGGATGACAGTCTAGCGCAAGCCTGGCAGATCCCGACCGCTGCTCGCTCCGCTCGCCGCCTGCGGGATGGCAGTCTAGCTCAGCTGATGGATCGTCTGCAGCTCGATGATCTTCAACGTGCGGATGACATTCGGCAGCTTGAGCACCGCCGTGTCGCCAACAGCCTTGCCGACGAGCGTCCGGCCGATCGGAGACGACATCGTCACGTGTCCCTCTTCGAACTCCACGGAGTCGCCAAAAACGAGGTGGTACGGCTCCCGTGCCTTCGTCTTCTGATCTTCGACCACCACCCGTGAGCCCAGGCCGACCCGGTCGGTGGGGATCTGGCTCAGGTCGATCGAAGCGAGCTTGCTGAGGCGCTGATGAAGCTGGCCCAGGCGCGCCTGCACAAACTGCTGGCGTTCGAGCGCGGCCTTGTACTCGCTGTTCTCGCGCAGGTCGCCAAGCTCGACGGCTTTTCGGATTTCGTTCGGCAGCGTGACGTTCAGCTCGTGCTGCAGTTTTGCCGCTTCGGCGGACAGCTTTTCCTTCAGCTCTTCGATCATGCGCGGTCGGTAGGAGAAACAAAAAGGCAGCGCCCGTCCGGGAGGAAGCGGGCGCCGCTCAGGAAGTGTAATTGGAACGTGCTCGCCGGAGCAAATCCAGAACGCTGCGTCAACAACATAAACATTTGTTGTAACCTTTGGCGCTGGACAAGTGTTTTGAATCAACATAACGTGGCGTCACGACTGGTCCGGGCAATGCCGGCGACGCAACGCTCGCGGCCCTGTCAAACATTAGAACCTGGAGAACTATTATGGTGTTTCGCTTCTCTTCGATGCTTACCCGCCGCGGGTTTGCGGGTATGGCGCTCGCCGGGGTCCTCGCCCTGGGCGCCTGCGGCGGGGACGATTCCTCCGGTCCGTCAGGCACCGTGTACACACTCCGCTCCGTTGACGGCGCGAGCATTCCGATCGTCGAGACCGACCCAACGACTGGGGATGTCTACACGGTCAAGTCGGGATCGCTTCGCCTCAATTCCAACGGCACCTACAACGGACGGGTAACAGAAACCTACAAACCCTCCGGGCAGCCACTCCAAACGTTGACCTATGGTGAAGACGGGACGTATGTCGAGTCCGGATCGACGATTACCTTCACGTCGACGCACGACGTTGAAGGTAGCGTTCGAACGCCATCCACCGGAGACGTGACCACCGGCACGAAGTCGGGATCGACGCTTACCCTCGCTGTATCGGGCAGCACGCTGGTATTCACCAGGTAGCTGGTTCCAGATTCCGAACGCAAACGCCCGGTTCGTTCGCGGACCGGGCGTTTTGTCGTTCCG
>JBKJRV010000479.1:0-3693 GCA_046593115.1 Gemmatimonadaceae bacterium | reverse complement strand
AGGACCGGGGCGCAGCGCCTCTACGTCGCGGATTCTTCCGGGCTGGGCCTGGTCCCTCTTCCGACGGGAACCGTCGCGAACATCCCCGAGACATCCCCGGCCTGGAGTCCCGACGGGCGGACGATCGCGTTCGCTTCTTCCCGGACGGGCACATCGCAGATCTTTACCGTGCCGGCCGCAGGAGGTGCAGCCATCCAGCACACTCGGGAGAGCCTCGGTGCCTTCGACCCGGCCTGGAGCTCCGACGGCGATACCATCTTCTTCGTGGCGGCGGCGGCATCGACGCAAATCCGTGCGGTGCGCGTGAGTTCGGGCAGCGTGCTCGCCTTTCCGCCGACGGGTGAGGGCTATGGCCAGCCCGCGTGTGGCAGTTTCGGGTGCCTCGCGGTTCGGGGACCATATGGTGGCACCGAAGAGCTGGTGTTCCTGCAGCTCTACGGCCGACGGGTAACGGTCGTGGACAGCAGCAGCGGCCCGAGGCGCGATCCTGCCTTGATTCGCTAGACTCGTCTCCAAACTACCGAAGCCGGGTCTCTCTCCTCGGATGCTGAGCACTGACCCTCACCGAGGGGTGGCACCGCTGTCAGTTGGCGGAGGACACGCCGTGCCCTGCCGACAGGTGGAGTCGCGCCGGCTGGTTCGGGCGGGCTGGCCCCGCGGCGCTTTCACTCCGGTCAGCACGCGGAGCGGCCGGTCGGAGATCTGTCGTGAGAAATGGGTCAGCAGCGCCGTGGTCGTATCGAGATTGGCGATGATTCGCGTTACCTGCGGCAACCGGTCATTCATGACCTGGCTCATCTCGTTCACCGCACGACGCGAGTCGGCCATCAGCAGATTGGCGGAATCGATGCTGGCCTTCGCCGCGGGCGCCAGCGGCCGAAGCGCCTGCAGTAGCGAGTCCGCGACCGCCAGCTCCTGACGGAGCCCGTTCACGAGATCGGGCACGGCTGCCGACGCTATGGATGCGCCCCGGTGTACTGTCTCGACCGTTCGGTGCAACGTGTCCATGAGCACGCGGGCGGTCGCCATCGTGCGCGACAGATCATCAGCCACCCTGCGCGCGGTGACCAGCGTCGATGTCATCTCCCCGCCAATCTGCTCGGCCATCGATTGCATCTGATCCACGGCGGCGCTGGCGCGAACCCCGGGGACGATGTCGCCGGGCTGCAGCCGCGTGCCGCTGCCGCGGGGCACTTCGAGATTGATGAACCCTGCACCAATGGGGAAAGGCGTCACGAGCCGCGCCTTCGTGCCTTCGCGAATCGGTATCGGCGCGCCACTCGACAACGTCCAACGCACCTGCATGCGCACTCGAAACGCGAGGGAGCTGTCGGACCGAATGAGGGGCTCGATGGAGGCGACTCGACCGATCGCGTATCCGTTGAGCATGACGAGAGCCTGTTCTCCGATTCCGTCAATGCGATCGTATTCGGTGTAGAGCGGCTCCGAACGATCAGTGATGGTGGGCGACAGCCAGACCGCGGTCGCCAGCACGATGGCGATCGCTCCAAGCACGACGAGTCCCACCCGGAAGTCAGCTGGCTCCCACTTCATGTCGATAGCCCCGTTCATCCCAGAAGGCGGTCCGGTCGGCGAGCTGATATAATGCGTCGTTTCGGCGATGGGTTGCAATGACTACCGTCCGCGCGCTGGTTCGGCACAACGCCGCCAGCGTCGCCGCGTCCCGCGATTTGACTGACGAGAACGGATCCTCCAGCAGGAGCAATCGCGGACGGTGAGCGATGGCGCGCGCGATCACCGCCAGCTGCCGAACATCCGGCGGCACGCTCGACGGCCGGTTGTTCGCCCACTGTTGCAGTCCGCATTCGCCCAGCGCCGCGTCGGCCAGCTCGGTGGCCTCGCTGACATTGGCCTTCCCGTTGTAGACGAGTGGAAGCACGATGTTCATCCGAATGGAAAGATTGCTGATCAAGCCATCCGGAAGCAGCGCCACTCCGAGTGACCGTCGAAAGCGTTGCGCCCCGGTGCGATCGAGGCCGGCGGGATTCTCCCCGAGCACCTGCACGCGCCCTGCGCCCGCGGAGAACAGGCCGACACACAGCCGCATGAACGGCGCCGATCGCAACGGCGTGGTGCGAATCACCTGAAACGAGCCTTCGGGGACATCCATCGTCAGCGGTGTCGTCCACTCAGGGTCGAATTCCTCGGGGACCACCGCATCGAACTGGATCGCGGTGCTCACGTGTATGCCAGCACGGTAAAAAGCGCCGACACCGCAAACACGAACAGCAGTGACAATACCACGCCATGCGTGACGCTGCGCGGAATGTCGGGAGGGGTACGCCCACCCATCAGTCCCGCATATGCGCACAGCGTCGCGATGCCGGCGCCGAAGATCGCCCCCTTCCCAACCATCAGCACCAGATCGCCCGGCGACAGCGCCAGACGCAGCGACCCCATGTACTCCCCGATCGAGACGGCGCCGAGCACCCACGCTGCCAGTGCGCCGCTGCCCAGCGTGATGGCGTTGAAAAACACCACCAGCAGTGCGACGGAGATGGCACCCCCTAAAACCCGGGGGAACACGAGATACTGGAGCGGATCGATGCCCATCGCTTCCATGGCGTCCGTCTCACCCAGCACCGTGCTGGTCGCCAACTCTGCGGCTATGGCCGTTCCCGAGCGACCCAGCACGACGATCGCGGTGAGCAGCGGCCCCAGTTCGCGTACGACCACCGACGTCAGAATGCGTCCCAGGACATCCGAGACACCGAACCTCACGGCCTGTGCGTTTGCCTGAACGATGACCGTTACCCCGATCAGCACCGCTATCGTCCCCAGGAAGGGAAGCGCCTGCACCGCTGTGAAGCGCACCTGCGTCAGTAGATTGCGCGCCCAGTGGGTTCGCGCCGTCTCGGGATAGGTCAGTCCACCGCGCAACACCGCGCCAAGGAAGTGCGTCAGGATCAGGGCATAACCCAACTGTCGCGTAGCGCCTCCCAATGCGCTGATAAGACGCTGCGGCGTGCGATGCGGCTCCTCCGGCTCGAAGCGCGGGAGGAAAACGGGAGTCGAACGCAGTTGCTCGGAATGACGGTACGGCGGCAAGAATTCGTCAGGACGGGTGGGCTGCGAACATCGGGGAGGCAGCGAACATAACGAACCCGCGCAGGAAAGCGATTACCGGCTGCTCGTCACAGGGAAGGGCGGCGTCCAAGCCAGGCTACGGCGCTGATCTCCACGAGCACGTCGCGCAACCCCGCACCGACCGTCGTGCGCGTCGGATAGGGCGCGCGGAAAATCTCGCGATATTCGGCGTTGAAGCTTTCCCAATCGTTTTCGTCTGCCAGATAACACGTGACGGAGACAACGTCGTCGAGAGTCGCCCCCTCCGCCGCCAGCACACCCCGCAGATTCTCGAGCACCTGCCGCGTCTGATCGGCGACTGAAGCGCCGATTAGCGCGCCAGTCTTTGGATCGCGCGGCACCTGGCCCGACACGAACAGAAAGTCACCAGCGCGGATGCCTGGAGAATAGGCCCCTTTGGGCGGCGGCACGTCGCCGCCAAGCGGGACCGGCGACCACGCCCGGCTCGCGTCAGACTCGCTCAGGTGCGCTGTTCGAGCTCGCGCTCGCCAGGAACCTGTCGCTGTGATCTGCCTTCACCCGGGTGCGAGACCGCCTCGTGAAAGCGCTCGCCCTTGATCTGGATGTCGGCGACGAATCCCTGGT
>JBKJRV010000400.1:0-11488 GCA_046593115.1 Gemmatimonadaceae bacterium | reverse complement strand
GTTGCGGTGAGGTGTCGGCCCCACGTTTTCGCACTGCGCGCGCTCTGCGGATCCGCAACGGAATCGGCGTAGTTGACAAGCCGGTCCGGAACTGCTCGTGCACCCATCCCACGCATCTGCGAGGTGACGGCGCTTCTATACATCTGCGCCACCTCTCGCATTCCACCTCTCGTGCTGTGCTCGGCCAGCCGAATTTCAGTTCCTGCGTCCCAAGCCCAGTTGCCGGTGTGCGCGGCGTACATGAAGCGCATTTCGTCCAGTGCAAATTTGGGATCGATGCCGGGGAGGGTATCGCTCCGGGCGCCCATCCGGCGAAGTGCGGTGTCGAGCAGCGCACGCGCTGCACGGTGACGTCCCTGCTGGAGATACGCGTACTCGAGCCAGCTCAGGGTATGCCAGCTCACCGATGACGCCACACCGCTCTTCTCGGCCTCGGCGACGGACGCTTCCCACGATCGCTCATTGGAGCTCGCGGCATCGTCCCAGAGACCGAGCTGGATGAAGATGTGCGACGGCATGTGCAGCGCGTGATCGGACGCCGGAGCGATCCTGGCATACACGCGGGCTGCCCGCTCCGCGCGCGGCGCGTTCACCGGATCGTCATTGGCGTGAATGACGAAGTGCGCGCCGCCCGGATGCGACGGGTACGCGGCAAAGACCCGCTCGGCCAGTGCGGCACTCGAGTCCCGCGCGCGCACACGTTCGGCCGGACTCAGCCAGCGCATGGCGTCCATGATGGCGACGGCCGCGAAGCTCGCCCACTCGGCATCTGCCGGCTCCCGACTCACATAACTGTTGAGCGAGTCAGACCACGACCGAACACGCTGCGCTTCTGGCCTGTCGGCGAAGAGCGCTTCGACAGCGGCGCCAAACTGCTTCTCACGTTGAGTACGTGCCTTGGCGATCCGCGATTTTGCATTAGGACCAAGACGCGCGAGTGTCGCCCGCGCTGCCACGAGCTGCTCGGTGCCCCACAGCTCCTGCCGGTTCGTCAGCGCCTGCATCCAGTAGGCAAGTGCAAAAGCGGGATCGATTCGCTGTGCGTCACGGAATGCCGCGGCCGCATCCTGATACTCGAAGCTGTGCAGCATGGCGACCCCACGGATGAACGGCGCCTGCGCTGCCACCTTGCCGGAGTTGGGGAAGGTCACTGTTCCCAGACCTGCCGAGTCCATCGGCATGGCGGGGTGAACGTGCACCTGTGCGACGGACTCTCGGGCCGTGATGGAAAGCAGTAGCAGGGCGATCAGGCTGCTCGTGGATCTCGTCATGCCTTCTCCGGGTTAGGCCCCAAGCATTGCGATCCCGTTCCGTGGGCGCAAGGCTACCGAGTGACTCGCAGAATCACTTTCGCAGTGGGCAGCATGAGGGCGGTCCACTCCCCGTACATCCTGCCGGATGGATGCAACCCGTCGGCGGCGATGAGCGAACGATCGCCGGCCGCTGCGCGTGAACCCGGTGTAATGTCCACGTACCGCGCTCCTGCCTTCTGCGCTTCATCACGGTTGACGGCATTGAAGCGCTCGATCGCGGCTGCAATCGCTGCGCGATCACGCCCTTCGGCAAACGGGGTCACTCCCCAGTCGGGTATTGAAATCACGATGACCCGGGATGCCGAGCCACCCGCGAAACCAATCGCGCGATCGAGTAATTTGCGGAACGGCGCACGGTACGCTTCCGCTTCCCGGCCACGATACTGGTCATTGACCCCGACTAACAATGTGACGAGCGAAAACGTCCCCGTGACGCGCGCGGAATCGATCGCGGCATTGAGCTCGTCCGTTGTCCATCCAGTTTGCGCGATGATCAGCGGCTCCTCCACTGGCGTCGACGTGCCGCGCAAAGCCTTCGTCAATTGCACCGGCCATCGCTCGGCAACCGGTACTGACTCACCAATGGTGTACGAGTCGCCGAGTGCCAGAAACCGCGGCGCGGTGGTATCACCCATGACGTTGCCGCTCGATGAACACGCTTGCACCATGGCCAGAAGGACCAGAGTGCCTATCCGATGCGACATGGCTGTCCCTCCTCTCCATCGGTGTGCCATTCATGTACATCCGGTAACGTAGTCGGGATCAGACATCGTCGTGCACCCCTGCCCTCCAGGGGATACATTTGGCCATGGCGTCCACCAGCCTCCTGCTCCTCGGTTTTCTGTTAGGCATGCGTCACGCCATCGATCCCGATCACGTGGTCGCCGTCACCGCCATTGTCTCGCGCGAGGGCTCCATCCGACGCGCTCAGTGGATTGGAGCGCTATGGGGAATCGGACATTCGGCCACCGTATTTCTGGTCGGTGGCACGATTGCGGTGTTCAAGCTCACTGTCCCGCCCACCCTGGTGCTCGGCCTGGAGTTTTGCGTCGCCCTTATGCTGATCGCCCTCGGCCTCTTCAACCTGATGTCAGTCGCATCAGTCGAGGCGCCGCGCGCTACGCAGCCGCTGGCCGTGGGCTTCGTGCATGGCCTGGCAGGGTCTGCGTTCGTCGCGATGCTGATCTCGACCGGCGTTCCGAGCCCGATGATGGCCGGGTGGTATCTGCTACTCTTCGGCATCGGCACGGTGGCTGGAATGATGCTGCTCACATCGGCCATCGCGATGCCCGCCGTTTATTTCGCCGGCAGATACAGCGATGCACGACAGCACCTGCGGGTCGCTTCGGGAGTAGCGAGCGTCGCCTTTGGTTTATTCCTCGCGTATCGGACCGGGCTTACGGGTGCACTCTTTGATTCCGCCAGTGGCTGGATTTCTTCGTGAGTTACGCATCTTCCCGCCGGCGCGAGAAACGCGAGGTTGCGGTCTTCCCTGGCTAATCAGTCACTCATCGACCCCCGCACAAGGAACGCCTTTGGCCGATCCTTGCGAGCGTGGTTTCGCGCAAATGGACGCGACCTCCCGTGGCGCCGCACGCGTGATCCGTATCGCGTGCTTGTTTCCGAGCTGATGCTCCAGCAGACTCAGGTGTCGCGCGTGGTCGGCTACTATGAGCGGTTCGTCTCCCGCTATCCCTCCCTCGATGCCGTTGCCGCCGAGCCACCACGCCGGATCAAGGAGGCATGGCAGGGCCTCGGCTACTACGCACGTGCCAGGAATCTGCATCGGCTTGCCCGGCAGGTGACGCGCTCCGGTACGGGGACGCTTCCGTCGGACCCCGTCGAGCTGAGGGCCTTGCCGGGTATCGGCGCCTACACCGCCGGCGCGGTTGCATCATTCGCGTATGAGCGACGCGCGGAGCTGGTAGACACGAACGTCGCGCGCGTGCTGAGGCGCGTCTTCGCACCGGACTGTGATCCGAAAACCGCCGCGGGTGCTAAGCACATCTGGGCACTCGCCCGCGCCACGCTTCCGCGCGATGGTCGAACGACATGGACTCACAATCAGGCGCTGATGGAGTTGGGCGCACTGGTCTGTACTGCGCGCAGCATGAACTGTCCCGCATGTCCGGTTCGTCGCCATTGCCTCACAGCGCGCGGTTGAACGAAATGCGTTGCGAGCACGGAGCGCGATGAATACGGCGCGGTGGTTGGCGCTGGCATTGCTGCTCTCGGCCTGTTCGGACAGGCAGTCGCGTGAGGCTCCCGAAGCGGAGCAGGCGGCGGTGTCGCCAACTGCCGCGCCCGCCGTGGACTCGAGCGATATGTCAACCGCCGCCGATACCCTCGCGATCGTCACCGACACGGCGGATCCGATCCCGCCCGGCAGATTGGTGACGCCCTGGGCCTATCGCGTGGATTCACTCGACGCCGGCAAGTCATGGTTCGTGTTAAGAGACCGACAGGGAGTCATCGAGCTTATCCCGACGCGCCTCGAACTTCGAGTCACACCGGGCGCCTGCGAAGAGCCCGGCGTCGGAGGCAAGCCGGTCGCGATCAATGGCGAGTGGATCTTCATGGTTGCCGACATACCGGGCTTGCGCCCTGGAGCAATCGACACGGCGAGCGTCATGCAGGACGCCCTTCAGCTACCGAAGATTCATGATGACTCGGTGGCCTATGCCTTCCGGGGAGAGCGCACAGTAATCCGCAGCGAGCGCGTGAACGAGAGCGGCTTCCGGCTGGTTTACGTCGGCAAAGGCGGCCGGCTTGTCCTCTTCACCGCCGACGATCAGGACGAAGGCAGCTGGAAGATCGCATGGGTGGGAGACCTCAACCGCGACGGCGCCCCCGACCTCCTGCTCGAAGCAACCCGGAAGTATTCCGTCCGCAGCTGGCAGCTGCACATGACTGGCAAACTTCCCAGTGATGGCCGCTGGTGGCCCGCGGCGGTCTATAACCAGTCCGGATGCTGATGCCGTCGCAGTCCTGTCCACGCACCACGCACCACGCACGAACCTTGTCCGGACAGCGAGCTATTTCTTGAGCAGCTTCCCCTCGTACTGCCGCTCCGGCTCTCCGGTGTAGATCTGCCTGGGCCGAGCGATCTTCTGCTCCTTGTCCAGCAGCATCTCTTCCCACTGTGACAGCCAGCCAGCAGTGCGCGCAATCGCGAACAGCACCGTGAAGAACTCGGTGGGGAATCCCATCGCGCGGTAGATCAGTCCCGTGTAGAAATCGACGTTCGGGTACAGCTTCCGCTGAACGAAATACTCGTCCTTCAGCGCGACCTGCTCGAGCTCTATCGCGATCTCGAGATCCTTGTCCATCCCCGTGACCTCGAACACGTCGTAACAGAGCTTCTTCACGATCTGTGCGCGCGGATCGTAATTCTTGTACACCCGATGGCCGAAGCCCATGAGCCGGCCCTCACCCTTCTTCACACCATCGATGAAGGCGGGGATGTTCTTCTTCTCGCCGATCTCCTTGATCATCAGCAGCACCTGCTCGTTCGCCCCGCCATGCAACGGGCCGAAGAGCGCCGCGATCCCCCCGGCAATGGCTGAATACGGGTCTACCTGGGTGGAGCCAATGGCGCGGACGGCCGACGTCGACGCATTCTGTTCGTGATCGGCGTGCAGTATGAACAGGATTTCCAGTGCGCGCTTGAACACGGGGTTGGTCTTGTACTGCGACTCCGTCATCCGGAACACCATCGACAGGAAATTCTCGGTGTACGAGAGGTCGTTGTCCGGATACGCGAACGGGAGGCCGCGCATGTGGCGGAGCGAGAACGCCGCGAGCGTCGGAATCTTCGCCAGCAGCCGGATGATCTCTATGTTCCGCTGCTCGGCGTCGAAGATGTCGTGCGCCCTGGGATAGAATGAGCTCAGGGCCGCGACCGAGCTGCAGAGCATCGACATGGGATGCGCATCGTAGCGGAACCCCTCGAGAAACTTCCGGATATTCTCGTGGACGTACGTGTGGTACGTGATGTCGTGCACGTACTTGTCGTACTCCGCCTGCGTCGGCAGCTCGCCCTTGCGAAGCAGCCAGGCGACTTCGAGGAAGGTCGCCTTCTCCGCCAGCTGTTCGATGGGATAGCCGCGGTAGCGAAGAATGCCCTTGTCGCCATCGATGAACGTGATTGCGCTTCGGCAGGAAGCGGTGTTCATGAAGGCGGGATCGTAGGTCATCAGGCCGAAATCCTCCGCGTCGGCCTTGAACTGGCGCAGATCCGTGGCGCGGATCGTTCCGTCCACAATCGGCAGAATGGCACTCTTGCCCGTACGCTGGTCGCGCAGCTCCAGCCCGCTCGAATTCGCTGTTCCCGCCCCGCCGTCGGTGGACGGCTGTGCCTTTTCCGCCGGTCCCCCGCTCGACGTCTTCACCTTGCTCATTGCGCGCCTCGAAATGGTGGTCACTGTCACGTACGGCAGTCGGGAATCTATTGCGCGAAACGGGCCACCGACATTCCCCCTGCGACGTGCCTCCTCCGGCCTACGGACGACAGCGCTTTAAAACCGCGTTGAGCGCCATTGCCTGGAGTGCCGGCGTCAGGGCAATGGAGGACTGCTTTCCGTCACTCGCGAGTATGGCACCCGGTACTGCGGCACTGCTCGATGCTATCAGGGATCTGAACAGCCTGTTGGAGAGTGTGCACGGCCCGCCGCGTGTGAGTCCTACCCCCGCCAGCGTTGCACCCACCGTGCTGCCCACCGCGAACCCGGGATTCGCGATCTGCCAGCGGCAATAGGTCTCCTGCGTGGGACACGAGACGGCGACGTGGGTCGCGTAGGACATCCCGACCCCCGCCAGGGCAGCGCCGGCACCGGTTATGAACAGTCGATCGGCGAGCTTCAGCCGCTGTGGGGCACGAGGCAGGAGACCGGGACGAAGCCTGTCTCTTCCAGTCAGCTGGGTATCGCTGAGCCGCAGGCGGAAGCTGTCGGGTGACGCGAGAGTCAGGTCCGTCGTGCGCGTCACGCCCGAACGCATGAGCGCCAGCAGCCGGGTGAACGAGCTGTCGCCACCCGTCCCTCGCAGTCCGATCTCGACTCCGTCCGACCGCCTGAAGATGGCCGCGGAAAGCGCCGGCGCCGCAGAGAGCTCGAAGCTGATACGGAATTGCGTCTCGCCATCGGCTCCCGCGAGGTCGGTGCTCGAGCCAAAACTCGCGCCGTCGGTACGACGAACGCTGTCAGCGACCTGAGACACCCGGTCGAGCCACGCCGTCATGGTGCGCGTGGAAAACACGCCGCTCGCGACGTCGAACCGCAGGGTGTTGATCGCGGAAACAAGAACGAGCCCGTCGGGCCGAGCGTCCACGGAGACGTATCCGTCCGCCAGCTCGACGCGCCCGATACGCTCGGTCGCCTGGGCATGCAACGCCGGCGCGCAAACAACGGCGAGGATGACCAGTGCAGCTTTCACGCGCCGCCAGGGTGCAGGGTCGTGGTTCTTACGCAATACGCAATACGCAATAGCTCAGCCGATCCCTTTCCGAATGGCGGCCCCCACTCGATCCGCGAATAAATCCACCTCATCCAGCGTTGTGTACACGTTCGGCGTGATCCGAATGCCCTTGAATTCGGCGTGGATAATCGGCGTCGTGATGATCCGGTGCTTGTCGTACAACCATGCACCCAGCTTGTCCGGCTCGAGTCCGTCCACGTTGAACAGGGCGATCCCGCAAGACTGTTTCGCATCCAGAGGCGTCAGCACCTTCACTCGATCGTTCTCGAAGAGCAGCCGTTTCGCCCACCGATCGCGAAGCAATCGCAGCCGCGCCGCTTTCCTTTCGCTGCCAATTCCCCTGTGAAACGCCAGGGCCGCGGAGATGGCGTTGTGATTTGCCGCCGGATGCGTGCCGATCTCCTCGTACTTGCGAATGTTCTCATCCATCTCCGGTGCGGCGGCCATGAGGGGCCACAGCTTCTTCTGCCTGTCCTTCCGCACGTACAGAAAGCCGGTGCCGATCGGCGCGAGCAGCCATTTGTGCAGGCTCGTGCCGTAGTAATCGCACCCGAGGTCATCGCGCGTGAATGGAAAGTGCGCGTAGGCATGAGCGCCGTCCACCAGCACCTCGATGCCCCGTGCCCGGGCCATCGTCACGATCTCCTTCACCGGAAGGATCTGTCCCGTGAGATTGGTGATGTGCGTCAGCTCGATGACTCGCGTGCGCGGCGTGATGGCCTGGCGGAACTGGTCCACTACATACTGCATCGACGGGGGTGGCACCTTGAAGGAGATGGACTTGACGACGATCCCATCGCGGCGCACACGCTGGTTCCACGTGGTGATCATCCGCCCGTAATTCTGGTTGGTAATGATCACCTCGTCGCCCTTCTTCAGGTCGAGGCCGAGAATCATGATCTCATTCGCCTCGGACGCGTTCCGCGTGATTGCCATTTCCTCGACATCGCATCCGAAGTCCAGCGCCAGGTCGCGGCGAACGCTCTCGACCCGGGGCTCCAGCACCCGCCACATGTGATCCACCGGAGCCTCGTTCGAAAAGCGAAGATCCCTGATCATCGCCTCGAGAACGTGACTGGGCGTCGGGCTGCAACCCCCATTATTCAGATTCACCAGCGTGCGATCGGAGTCGAACGCGCGCTGAATCTCGCCCCAGTAGGACTCATCGTCCGCGAGGGCGTCAGGACCACGGCTTCCGGCAATAACGTCGGCACGAAAGAGCGATGAGAACGCGCCACGCTGAAAGGCGGGCCCTGCGAGGCTGGCGGACGCCAGTGAGCCGAGGAAGGTGCGACGAGTCGTCATGACGCCGGCCTTGAATGAGTGACGGCTCTGGAACGATTACGCGGACGCGGATCGATCCAGACCTCCGTTCTGGCAACTTCGCGGTTCCGACGGGTATCTTCAAGCGTTAACGCTTTGCCGCCACGCCCACCGCATGGTATTCCCGATGAGACGTTCGCTCCTGCCACTGGCGCTCTGCGCCACCGTCCTCGCGTCCCCACTGGTTGGACAGCAACCGGCCATCAGGTATCCGGCAGCCGCGAAAAGCGAGCAGTCCGACGAGTACCATGGCGTTCGCGTCGCCGACCCGTACCGCTGGCTGGAGGACGTGGATTCGCCAGCGACCACGAGCTGGGTCGAGGCACAGAACAAGGTGACCTTCGACTACCTCGCGGGCCTGCCGGAGCGCGGCCCGCTCAAGGAGCGGCTCACCACGCTCTGGAACTACGCCAAGTTCGGCACGCCGTTCAAGGAAGGCGGCAAACTGTTCTGGTATGAGAACACGGGTCTTCAGAACCAGTTCGTCCTGTTCGTTCAGGACACGCCGAAGGCGAAGCAGCGCGTCCTGATCGATCCGAACACCATGTCCAGCGACGGAACGGTCGCCCTGAATGCGATCGCGGTATCCCCGAATGGCAGGTACATCGCCTACGGCACGTCCGCGAGCGGATCCGACTGGCAGCAACTGCAGCTCCGCGACGTTGCATCGGCAAAGGATCTTCCCGACACGACAATGTGGGTCAAATTCTCGGGCATCGAGTGGACGCACGACAGCAAGGGATACTTCTACTCGCGATTCCCGGAGCCGAAAGACGGCAACCGCTACATCAGCGTCTCGAAGAATCAGAAGCTCTACTATCACAAGATCGGCACGCCGCAGTCGAAGGACATCCTGGTTTACGAGGACCGGGCGCACCCTGAGTGGGGAGTTGGCTCCGAGGTGAGCGAGGATGGCCAGTTCCTGCTGCTCTACATCACCCACGGCACGGATGAGCGGAACGATCTGTACGTAATGGACCTCCAGGATCCAAAGAAGCCGAAGGTCACTTCCCCGATCATGAAGATCTTCGATCGGTTCGACGCGTCCTATGACTTCGTGGACAACACCGGCAATCGCTTCTTCATCCGCACGAACAGTGGGGCCCCGAAAGGCCGGCTGATCTCGCTGAGCATCAACTATCCACGCGAGAGCGCCTGGAAGACCGTTATTCCGGAGAGCAAGGATGCCCTGAACGGCATCTGGGCCTACGGCACCCAGTTCGTCGCCAGCTACCTGCAGGATGCCCGCGGCAGCATTCGCCTCTTTTCGCGTGGGGGCAGCGCCATTACCGAGGTGCCGCTGCCGGGCATCGGCGCGGTAGGCGGCGTCAGTGGAAAGAAGGGCGAGCCCGTCATCTACTACTCGTTCACATCCTTTCTCTATCCGACGACGATCTTCAGATACGATCTCGCGGCGAAGAAGAACATCGTGCACCGCGCGCCGAAGGTGGCGTTCGACGTAGACAAGTACGAGACCAGGCAGGTGTTCTACAACAGCAAGGATGGCACGCGCGTGCCGATGTTCATCACCATGCGGAAAGGCACTGTGCTCGATGGGAACAATCCAACGATGCTCTACGCCTACGGTGGATTCAACATCTCGATGCAGCCGAGCTTCAGTGTTCGTAACCTGGTGTGGCTGGAGATGGGGGGCGTGTATGCGGTGCCGAACCTCCGCGGTGGCGGCGAGTACGGCAAGGATTGGCACGAGGCGGGGATGTTCGAGAAGAAGCAGAACGTCTTCGACGATTACATCGCGGCCGCAGAGTATCTGATCAGCGAGAAGTACACTTCGCCATCGAAGCTCGCGATCAGCGGTGGCTCCAACGGAGGACTGCTGGTGGGCGCAGTTCTCAACCAGCGGCCGGAGTTGTACGGCGTCGCGCTACCGGCGGTGGGTGTGATGGACATGTTGCGCTACCACCGCTTCACCATTGGGCACGCCTGGGCTTCGGAGTACGGATCAGCCGACAGCAGCCGCTTCTTCCCGGTGCTGTACAAGTACTCGCCGTTGCACAATATCAGGCCGGGCACGAAGTATCCGGCCACAATGGTCACCACCGCGGATCATGATGATCGCGTCGTACCGGGTCATTCGTTCAAGTACGCGGCCGCCCTGCAGGCTGCGCAGGCCGGCCCCGCACCGGTACTGATTCGTATCGAGACCAAGTCCGGTCACGGCGCGGGTCGGCCCACGAGCAAGGTCATCGAGGAGGCGGCCGACGTGCTGGCATTTACAATGAAGAACCTCGGAGTGAACGCGACGGTGACTCCATAGAGGTCACCTGATGGTCATCGCGCTCATCAAGACGGCGTTCTTCTGGCTCGCCGTCGCCGCCGCCGTCATTTGCGCGATCGACTGGCTGGTGCGCACGCGGCGCATCAAGCCATTCAATCCGGTCGCGAGGTTTTTCAGAAGTGCCGTTGATCCGCTGATGGCTCCGATCGAGCGCAGCGTCGTGCGGGCTGGCGGCATGCCCTCCAGCGCGCCGTGGTGGACGCTGGTCGCGATCGTGATCGCGGGAATCATCCTGATCAATGTCATGCAGTTCGTTGCCGGTGAGGCTGCATCCTTCGCATCCGCGACGGAACGGCCCGGTGGTTTCGCCCGGCTGATCATCTCGTGGACCATTCGGTTCCTTCAACTGGCCCTGCTGGTTCGCGTCATGAGCTCATGGCTCTCAGTGTCGCCGTATTCCCGATGGGTCCGTTGGGCATATCAGCTGACTGAGCCCGTGCTGCGCCCTCTGCGTCGATTGATTCCGCCAATTGGCCCCGGGATCGATATCACGCCCATCGCCGCGTACTTCCTGTTGATGGTCGTTGGCAACCTCATACTGAGCATCATGCCCCGTTGAGTCGCACCTGTCGTGTCCGGTTCATGCGAACCCATTGTCGGCGCTTGGCCGCGCAGTGACGCGCGCTTAAATTCCGGATAATGGCGAACGTACTTCTCATCGGAACTGATATCTCGCTGCTCGAAGGCTTGACGCAGAGCCTCGCAGCCATGGGCCACGACGCACTGGTGGCCCTTAGTTTTTCAGAGGCGCTGCAGATCGCCGCCGGCAAGGTGCCGCTCATCGTGGTTGCTGATCGCGCGATGGCACTCGTGAGTCCCGAGGTGCAGCGTCTTCCGCTTGCCCCTGGCGGCGCCCTCGTGCTCTTCCATTTCGCGGGCGACGCGGCCTGCGCGATCCCGCTTGCATTGCAGCGACTCATGCTCGCCGATCTTACGCTTCCGCTCGAGCGTCAGCGCATGGTTGCACTGGTACAGCACGTACAGGAGCGTGCCCGAGCCGCCGGACGCGAGCGGGTAAAGACTCCCCCCGAGTCGCACGAAGCTTCGAGGTAGTCACGCCGACCTGGTAAGCGCCGAG
>JBKJRV010000230.1:0-5930 GCA_046593115.1 Gemmatimonadaceae bacterium | reverse complement strand
CGTACGCTTCGACGCGAATCGTGTCGAGCAGGTTCGGACTTGCCTTGTTGGTGCGGATGGTCCCGAACTCCTTCCGGGAGTTCTCGAGCGCGCGCTCCATGCCGGTGCGGCACTCCTTGAGGATCGGTTGCGTGGTGCTCATCGGACGAGCGTCCCTACTTTCTCGCCACGAATGGCCCGCTCCACTTCACCATGGCGATGAATGTTCAGCACGATCAACGGCAAATTGTTCTCCTTGCACAGGGTGATCGCGGTCTGGTCCATGACCCCGAGCTCCTCCAGCATCACGTCGCGATAACTGATTTCCTCGTACTTCTTCGCATCCGGATCCGTCTTCGGATCCGCCGAGTACACGCCGTCCACGCTCGTGGCCTTGATGATGACGTCGGCGTGGATCTGGATGGCGCGCAGCACGGCCGCCGTATCGGTGGAAAAATACGGGTTTCCCGTGCCGGCGGCAAAGATGACCAGCCGGTTCTGCTCCAGGTGGCGCATGGCGCGGCGCCGAATGTAGGGCTCCGCCAGCTCTTCCATCCGGATCGCGGTCATCACCCGGGTGTCCAACCCCTTCCGCTCCAGGACATCCTGCACCGCGAGGGCATTGATCACGGTGCCGAGCATGCCCATGTAATCGGCGGCGACCCGGTCCATGCCGTTGCTCGCGAGACTCTTCCCTCGCACGATGTTACCGCCGCCGATCACCATCCCCACCTGGGCGCCGAGCTTCACCATGTCGGCAATCTCATCGGCGAGCCGACTGATCACCTCGAAATCGAAGCCGACGCCCTTGATGCCGGCGAGCGCCTCGCCGGAAACCTTGAGCAGAACCCGCTTATAGCGAAGCTCGCTCACGGCCGCTTACTCCTCGCCCATCTGGTAGCGGACGAACCGGCGCACCGAGATGGCCTCGCCAAGCCGTGACGATGCTTCCTTGATGAGATCGTCGATGGTCTTCTTGGGCTCACGGATCCACGGCTGCGACAGCAATACGATGTCCTTGTAGTAGGACTCGACCTTGCCGTCCACCATCTTCTGGATGATCGCGTCAGGCTTCCCGGACGCACGCGCCTGCTCCTCGAAAATCCGGCGCTCCTTCTCCACCAGCTCACTCGACACGCCGCTCTTGTCGACGGCAACCGGTGCGGCACTCGCGATGTGCAGCGCGAGCTCCTTGCCGAGGTTCTTGAAGTCGTCGGTGCGCGCGACGAAGTCGGTCTCGCAGTTGAGCTCGACCATCACGCCCACCTTGCCGGGCGGGTGGATGTAGCTCGTGATCGCGCCTTCACTCGTCTGGCGACCAGCGCGCTTCTCCGCCTTCGCGATGCCCTTCTTCCGGAGGTGCTCGATGGCCTTCTCGATGTCACCACCCATTTCCTCGAGCGCTTTCTTGCATTCCATCATCCCGGCGCCGGTGCGCTGGCGGAGATCGGCGACATCCTTCGCGGTAAACTTGGTAGCGGTCATTTCAATATCCTTCGTAAGTTCCTTACGGTTCGTAGTCTGCTGCGTGCTGCGTCCTGCGTGCTGCGTTAATAGCAGAAAGTCTGTCTTCCTGATAACGGCGTTTTTTCGGAATACGTTCCGGTGAGCTGTGGTCGGGCACGGCACGACAGCACGTGATGTACTCACGCAGCACGAAGCACGTAGCACGCAACAGGCACCGCCTTCCCTTCTCTGATCCTTACAACAACGCCGCCGACAATCTGCCGGCGGCGTTGCACATCCCTGAAACAGCGGTAACGCTACACCCCGGCAGGTACGCCTTCGCCGCCATCGCCGCCCTCATCTCCACCATCGCCAACTTCAGGACCATCGCCAACTTCAGGCGATTCCGGGGAACCGTCGGACGTCTTGAGGCGCGCCGCGATCGCTTCGGGCTTGGCGCGGCGGCGGCGCGGGCGACGACGACGCTTCTTGTCGCCTTCCGCTTCCTGCTCCATCCCGCGATCCGAGCTATACGTCGTCGCTTCCCCTTCCTCGGCCTCCGTACGCGTCGGCGCATCCCGGCGCGCTTCCCGCATCGTCTCGGCGATGGACTTCGTGATCAGCTCAACCGAGCGAATCGCGTCGTCGTTCCCGGCGATCGGGACGCTGATGAGATCGGGATCGGCATTGGTATCGACGATCGCGACGATCGGGATGCCAAGCTTGTTCGCTTCGTTCACCGCGATGCGCTCCTTCTTGGCATCGATGATGAACAGCAGCCCCGGGACGCGCGTCATGTGCTTGATGCCGCTGAGATACTTGGAGAGCTTCTCCTTCTCACGCGACATCATCAACTGCTCTTTCTTCGTGTAATTCTCCCACTGGCCGCCCTCTTCCGAGCCCTGCTCGAGCTCCTTGAGACGGCGCAACTGCTTCTTAACCGTCTGGAAGTTGGTGAGCAGGCCACCAAGCCAGCGCTCGGTGACGAACATGGCGCCGCAGGCTTCGGCTTCGGCCTGCACAATGGCCGACAGTTGCCGCTTGGTGCAAACGAACAGCACGTTCTCGCCACGGCTAATGACATCGCGCACCAGCTTTTGCGCGAGCTCGAGCTGCCGCAACGTCTTCTGAAGATCAATGATATGAATCCCGTTGCGCTCGGCGAAAATGAACTGGCGCATCTTGGGATTCCAGCGACGGGTCTGGTGTCCGAAATGGACGCCGGCCGCGAGAAGCTGATCGAGATTGGGATGGCTCATGCTTATCTCTTGCTGAACTGGAACTTCTTGCGTGCCTTCGGACGGCCGGGCTTCTTCCGTTCGACAGCGCGTGCGTCGCGCGTGAGGAGACCCAGATCACGCAGCTTGCGACGGTGCGCTTCGTCGAGCTTCACGAGCGCGCGAGCCACGGCGAGGCGCAGCGCGCCGGCCTGACCGGTAACCCCGCCACCTTCGCACTTGGCGCGGACGTCAAAGCGGCCGAGCGTGTCGGTCGCCGTAAAGGGCTGCTGAATCGCGGAGACCAGCGTCGGACGCGGGAAATAATCACCGAGCGTGCGACCGTTCACATCCCACTTCCCGGAGCCGGGCTTCATATAGAGACGGCAGACCGCTTCCTTCCGGCGGCCGACCGAGTTGATCGTCAAATTGTCCGGCATTTACTCCGACTCGTTGGTGAGGTTGAGCTGCAGCACTTTCGGCTGCTGTGCAATGTGCGGATGTTCGGTGCCCGCGTAGACGCGAAGCTTGTTGCGCAGCTTCTGGCGGCCCAGCGCCGACTTCGGCAGCATGCCGTAGACGGCCTTTTCGATCACGCGCTCGGGGTGCTTCGCGAGCATGGACGCAAAGGGCGTGAAGAGCTCGTGTCCCATGTAGCCGGTGTGGCGGAAGTAGCGCTTCTGCTCCGCCTTGCGACCGGTGACGCGAACCTTGGATGCGTTGATGACGATGACGTTGTCGCCCGTGTCCATGTGGGGCGTATACGTGGGCTTGTGCTTGCCGCGGAGGATCTTGGCAACTTCAGCGGCCAGGCGACCGAGCACCAGACCTTCGGCATCGAGGATGTACCACTCGTGCTCGATGTCGCTGGGGGTCGCGGTAAAAGTTCTCATTTGAAAAAAGCTCTCGACGTGAGACGAGACCGGCAGGCCGGTCTCGGGATAAGTGCATTTTGTGACAGACACGTAAGCTAGACAAGCACTTACATGATGTCAACCGAGGCGCTGGCCATCCGCAGTGAAGTCCACATGCAGGTGGTCGACTCTCGGCTCAGATCCTATTCCATCTCCACGAGCAGCGTGCCCTTTTCCACAGCCTGTCCGACGCTCACGGCAATCCGCTTCACCTTGCCCGCCGCCGCCGAGCGGAGCTCGTTCTCCATTTTCATCGCTTCCATCACCACCAACCCCTGCCCTGCCTGTACTTCGGCTCCAACGTCAACATTGATCCGAACGATCAGACCCGGCATTGGCGCCTTGAGTGGAGCAGGGCCCGCTACCCCCACGGCCGCGCCACTCAGGTCGCGAATGACGCGCGTGCGCTCATCGACCGCCTCGACCTCGTACCGGAACGCCCCGAACCTGATGACGTACTGTCCGCGCGCCTCCCCTCGGCGCACGATCAGGCGGTGCACCTCGTCGCCCACCGTCAGCAACCAGATCGGCGTGCCCTCCACTTCCGTGAGTCGCGCATTCAGTTGCACGCCGTCGGCATGAATCCCATCCGCGTCGAGAACCACTTCGCGACGTTCGCCATTCACGTCGACATGGTACTTCAAGCCGCCACCAGCTCGCACAGCGTTTCGACGTGCGCGGTCTGCGGAAACATGTCAAAGGCCTCGAGGGCCGCGATGCGATAACCAGGCAGACGCGTGAGATCGCGCGCCAGCGTGGCCGGATTGCAGCTCACATAGATGAGCACTGGTGGCGAAGCGGACTCGATCATCGGCGGAATGCTGACGTCGAGCCCGGTGCGCGGCGGATTCAGGATCAGCACATCGGCCGGCAGCGTACTGGCCAGCTCATCTTCGACGCGACCAGTCACCGTACGGGACGGAGGCGGCAACACGGTCGCGCATTGTCGTGATGCTTCCGTGTCCGATTCGATCGCCGTCACGCGCACACCATGCGCCGCAATGCCGGCGGCAGTGGCTCCCGTTCCGGCGTACGCGTCCACGACCACCTGCGGCCGATGCGCCATGGCACGCGCGATCACTCGACGATGAAGCTCGCTCGCCATACCGGCGTTTACCTGTGCGAACGACGCGCCGGTCCGATCCTCGTGCCTGGTCAACTCACGGCGGGTTCCCTGTTCGGGCGCCCACCAGAGCGACGTAATGGATGCAGCGGCCTTCAGAAACTGGGGCCATGTATCCCATCGCGCCGCGCCTTCCAGCACGAAACTCGCGCCGCTCGCGGTCAATCGCACCGCCCCGCGCAGCCGCTTCACCGGTGGCAAATGCGCGCTCGCACGCATTACCGACTGCCAGGCCGCGACAACGGCGTCGTCGGTGATCGGACACTCTGCGAGAGCAAACACTCCCTCCGGATCGTCGTACGGGTGCAAGCCTGCGATCCAGTGCCCATTCCGATGCCGCATGGCGAGCGTAAGCTTCCGCCGGTATCGCCACTGGGTGGGACTCGCTGTCACCAGGGGAGCGTTCACCGTTCGCCGCCCAATCCTGGTGAGCGCATCGTAAATGATCCCGCTCTTTGCCGCGAGCTGCGCATCATACAACAGGTGCTGGATCTGACAGCCGCCGCACCGATCCTTCCTGTAATGGTGACACGGCGGCTCCACGCGCGACGGCGACGCCCTGCTGATCGAGCGTGCGTCACCCCGCGCGAATCGGCCGTTCTTGCTGTAGACGGCGCTCACCCGGTCGCCCGGTGCGGTGCGCGGAATAAAGATCACCAGTCCGTCGTGTCGCGCTACTCCGTCTCCCCCGGCGGCAATCGATTCGATGTCGAGCTCCGCCTCCGCGCTCACCGAAGACCTCCGCGAAGCGCGGCTCGTCGCCATTCACTGCTCACTTCGCCAACTCCCGGAGCGGCGGCCGCTCCCGTGCGTGCTGGCCGAGCACGATCGCGTTCCGCGAGGAGCGCCGCCGCCAGCGCGACAAGTGCGACGTCGCCCCCTGGCGGCTTCACCGCGGTGATCGACGGCAGCTTCTGCTCCAACCATTGAATCGAGATGTCGCCGCTCTGGAAGTCTGCATCATCCATCAGGCGCAGGTGAAAATCCCGCGATGTCTCCACGCCGTGGATGGTGAGCTCCAGGAGCGCCCGACGCATGCGTGCGATTGCGTGGTCGCGCGTGCGCCCCCACACGATCAGCTTGGCCAACATCGGATCGTAATGCAGTCCGATCTCGCTCCCCATCTCGATCCCGCCGTCCCAGCGAACTCCCGGACCGCTGGGCACGTGCAGATATTCAACCCGTCCAGTCGACGGCAGGAATCCCGACGACATCTCCTCGCTCGTGATGCGGCATTCGATCGCCCAGCCG
>JBKJRV010000126.1:0-2830 GCA_046593115.1 Gemmatimonadaceae bacterium | reverse complement strand
CCAGACGCGGGCCTTCGTGACGAACGCGCGCATCAACTTCCGCTATCGTCCGCTGAGCGATGTCTACCTGGTGTACACCGAGCGGCAGGACACCAGGAGCTGGGTGCGCAACGAGCGTGTGCTGGCGCTGAAGGTCACGCACATGACTGCGTTCTGACGCTTCTCTAACCTCGCGCGATCTCGACGGCTGAGCCCCAGCCAAGTGTGACCTATGTCGTTGGACTACTCTGTTACCTATGTCCCCGGCCGTTCAGCCACGCTGATCGTTGCATGTTAGTCGCCACGCATGGGGAATTGCCGCGAGGCGCGAAAGACCGTCAGCACCTGGGCTTGATCGATCTGTAACTCATACACGATGCGATATGGCCCATCGATCACTTCCCGCACATTCGGATCATTCAGCTCTGGCACCACCCGATCGGACTCCGGAAAGCGTTCGAGACGATCGACTGAACTGAGGAGACGCTCAACCACAACGGCCGCGTAGTGGCCCGACGTGTTACTGATGAAATCCTGAATGGAGCGCAGATCGCGCAGCGCTTCATCCGACCAGGTGACCCGCACCGACGCGACTCAGCGGGCGAACTGGCGGCGAACCTCGGCGTGTTCATGAACTCGACCCGCAGCGATGTCGGCTCGCCCCCGCTCGATCTTCGCGAGTAGGCAGAATCGCTCGATCGCGTCCTCGAGGCTCGCATCTTCGGGCAATTGTTCAACCGCTTCACGAGCCTGCTGCTTCGCGGAGGTCGACATGGACACCGCCCCTGGTGAGCGTGATACTCGCTGCCTACCTACGCAATTTACCGCATGGCGTGCCAGACGTCATCATCGTTTTGTTGCAAGCTAACGCCTGTTAGCTCGGCAGTATTTGTCATGAACTACTGCGCCTTCCTCGCAGCCTAATCCCCGGCCTGTTCACACGGAAGCGGGGCCCAACTCCACAAGCGCCCAACGCTTAATCGCCGTCGAGACCAACTGACACGCGCGCAATAGCCTGCGAGTTAGACTGCGAAATCCGCGACATAGTACGCAGCGTCAACCGGTCAGGTTGTTCCGCTCGACCCCTCCCGGGGTCTAAAGCTGCCTCTGCGAAGAGCTGGGCGTTACTCCGCCCTGGCCGGTGCGAGCCCGGCCGCCATATGCTCGATATCAAAGCCTTCCTTGCGAATACGCAGGTCGTAGAACAGCAGCATCTCCGTCGTGATGACGAAGGGCCAGGCTAAAACCTGCACCGCACTCTGCAACACCTGGAGCGCACGCTCATTGTCCCCGAAAACAATGGCGCCGAGCATGAAACCCACCGTGATGAAAACCACGAAGAACACGAGATAGGCGATGACCAGAGCGCCGAAGACATGCGCCTTCATACCGCGGACCAGCTCTCGCGACCGAAGCCATCCGGCGTTCACACCCCGCTGCTCGAGCATGATCGCGGGCGTCATCGCGAATGAGAAAATGAAGGCGTAGACACCAGGGACGAGTAGCAGCGCCGTACCAACGCCGATGAGGAACCATCGCGCAAGCACACCGAACGCCAGCGGAAACGGTCGGGCCAGCGCCGCCGCGATCGCAGCATTCGCCGTCACGTCCCGGCCCAGATACCGCTCGCTCGCAGCAAAGGTCAGCGCCCCCGCTGACACGCCGCCCCACAGGGCGCCCACCGTCGCCAGCACGCCGCGCAACACCATCGCCTCCATTCGCTGGTCCGACGAATGGGGCGTGAACAGGACAAACAGGATCATGATCGGCAACGTCAACGTGGCGCCGATCACGAGCATCAACCTGGCATTCGAGCGGTAGAGGTTGATGGCGGCGTCAGCGATTTCCGAGGCCGAGCGGGCGCGAAGGGTGAGGGAGTCCATGCGGGTACGTAACTCAACCCCAATCGGATGTAAAGCGGGGCTCGACCGTTAGAACGATATCGAACAGGAAACTCCAGGCCATCGGCGAGCGGCTACTTGCCCGGCCTGACGTGTTCGCCGGAGTTCCTGTCTCCGTGTGAGGTTGGCAATTCCTAAATAGCCAATACTTAGGTATTGACCAAAGTATTATACCGCTGTAGAATCCCTCGTTCAGATCGGATAACCCGAGCATTTGGATGGTGCCGGAAATGGTTCAATCGACAGCCGCTGACGAAGTGTTTCACGCCTTGTCCAACCCGACTCGGCGAAAAGTCCTGGAGCGACTGTCTACCGGACCAGCCACCGTCAGCGAACTGGCGGCACGGTTCGACATGCAACTCCCGTCGTTCGTGCAGCACCTCTCGGTGCTCGAACAGAGCCGACTGGTGAGGTCGAAAAAGCGCGGGCGCGTGCGGACGTATGAGATCGCCCCCGAACGGTTCAAGGTCGTTGAAGACTGGGTGAGCGCGCGTCGGCAGTTGTGGGAAGCCCGACTGGACCGGTTCGACCACTACGTCAAACAACTCAAGGAGAAGGAATCAGAATCATGAGCGGGCAATTCACGATCAATCCGAAATTGGATTTCGCTATCGAACGGTTCATCGACGCTCCTGCAAGGCTCGTGTGGGAAGCGTTGACGAAACCGGAACATCTCAAGGAGTGGTACATGCCCAAGCCCTGGGGGCGTGTGTCGCGAGCCGAAATGGACGTGCGACCGGGCGGCATCTTCAGGATCGTCATTGCAGCGGGAGAGGGCCAGGAGTTTCCCAACCTCGGTTGTTTCCTGGACGTGATTCCGATGGAGCGACTTGTTTGGACTTCCATGCTGTTCCCCGGTTATCGTCCGGCTGTCTTTGACGATATCCCGATCACCGCCATCATGACGATGGAAGCCGTGGGAACCGGCACTCGGTACGTCTTCACGGCGC
>JBKJRV010000467.1:0-5443 GCA_046593115.1 Gemmatimonadaceae bacterium | reverse complement strand
GGGATGACGGCCTTCACGTAGAGCGCGAGCTGAGCGCGCCCTCGCTCGAGCTCAGCATCGAGCCGCGCCACCTCGGCGCGGATCTGATTTTGCTTCGCGCGGTGCTGCGCTTCGAGCGATGCCAGCGTGGCGCCCGTCTCGGCAACGAGCAGATCCTGTCGCTGCTGCTTGCGCACCGGTATGGGCAGGGCAACCCGCACTGACACAAGGTCCGCATATCGGTCGCGCTGCCCATACTCGAATGACACGTCGAAGTCCGGGAGGTAGTCTTTCCGCGCGAGGTCGACGCGCGCGGCTTGCGCGGCGATCATTGCCTCGTGTTCCCGGATTTCCGGACTTTCGCGCACCGCGACTTCCTGCAACGCGCTCAACGAGGGCAGCGGCGAGTCCGCAACGCGCGCGCCGAGCGCCGCCGAAACAAACCGGATCTCACGCGCCGAATCCCCTACCGCCAGGCGAGCGACGGCTGCAGGCACCACTGGACCCTCGACCGGCGTGTCGCCCGGTCGGTCGAGCACAGCATTGAGCCGCGCGAGCGTTCCTCGGCGCTGTTCCGTGAGCGCCACAGCCATCTCGGCGAGACGCGCCGCTTCGACGCGTGCCTTGAGAACGTCCTGCTGTCCGGCCACGCCGACGCCGTACCGCGCCTCGGTGATCTGAATAAAACTGACCAGCACGCTCTGGTTCCGCTCCGCGATTGCAAGCGCCTGGTCGAGAAAAGCCAGCTCGTAGAATGCGCGGCGCACATCGCGGGCGGCCTGCCGCGTCACCGCGTCCAACGATGCCTGCGCCTGCTCGAGCTCACGCTCCGCAACGCGGCGGCGCAGTGAGAGCTTGCCCCGATACGGGATGGTCTGTCCGACGCCGACCATTTTCATGGTGAAGTTGTCGTAGAAGCCCGGCTTCGCGATCGGAAAGTCGCGAATGCCAACCATCAGCATTGGATCCGGTGCCAGCCCCACGGGTCCCACACGCAGGCGCGCGGCCTCGACGTGCTGCCGGGCGGCGCGGATGGAGGGGTTGACCGTGATGGCATTGGCCACGAGCGCCTCGACGCCCGAGCTGTCTTCGCCCGAGCCGGTTACCGCAGAGTCTCGTCGCTGTCTCACGCCGTCGGACGTCGCCGTGATCGAGTCGACATGCGGCGCGGTCTTCACCGCGTGATGACCGGGTGCCATGCCGGCAGGTGACTGGGCGAGCAGAGAGGTCGCGCCCACGACGGCTGCGGCGGTCACGCGAAGCGTGGCCGTCCGGGCCGAGCCGAGGCCGCCACGACGAGGAGGATGTGCGGGGAGTGCCCACACCGCGTAATAGTCTTTCATGAACATGATCCCTATGGAGTTCCGTCACGCCACGGTCGCAAGACCTTGGCCCAGTGCCTGGCGCGGCACCCATCGCCGGCCCCTGTTTGGGACCGATCGGCAAGGATGCAACTGTTTACAAATTGTAGACGGAACTACGCACGGGGAGGGGGGTGGTCGGGCGGCGCGGTTGGGGAGGCTGGGAGACGCTCCGTCGCCCATGCGACACGGAGGACTGAGACGCGGAGCGGGGTCCAGCGGGCATCCGCAGGCCCGGCGAATGTCGTGCACGTCGAGACGCCGATCGCGCAGTTCCCGCCCGCGGGGGGGCGCTGGTCGCAGGGTTCTGAGCCGTCGCTGCCCGCGGCGTGTGCACCCGAGGCAATCGACATACTCTCCATGGTCACTCCCGTCACGTCTTCTGCCCGCATCTGCGCAGCGCACGCGACCCCGCTCATCCCCACCAGGAGATGCATGGAGAACAGGCTCGCGAAGATCAGGGCGAACAGCCGGGAACGAATCATCACAGGGATTATACCACGGACAAGAGAAAAGTTCCATTCATGGTGCCTACATGGCGTAAGCACCCGGTGGGTGCAGGCCCGGGTCGGCCACCCGTCAACCGCGCCGGGCCTGACAATCCCGAGCCTCAGGCCGCGAGCTTACGGCAAGCCTCCGCCGTGCGGCGACACGATTCGGCACAGCGTCGCATGATCTCGCTCCCTCCCTGTCCGCAGACCTCGGCGCACCGCTCGCAGAACTCGGCGCACGCTGCACATGCGTTCGCAATCTGCGCGGAGTCCCGGGCGCAGCAGGAGATGCACAGGTTGCCCGCTTCGGCACAGTCGATACATGCCTCGGCGGCGGTTGCCATTTCCTTCGAGCCGGAACGAGCGCATTCCGCGCTGCACTCCCAGCACAGGCGGACGCATTCCTGACACAGCCGAAGACATTCTTCGATCGCGCGCCGGTTATCAGATCCCTTCTGACCTGACTCTTTCGTTGTTGTTGCCATGGTACCCTCCGTCACGGGGTTGGGACGCGCGAGGAGCGCCCCTTGTTTACGTATTGTAGGCGAGATGCCTACAATACGTAAACAAGAGCAACGGCTGTGCCACTCATGGCATACGGGCTGGCGATCCGCGCGCTGGGGAGCGACCTCGAAAGATGGACGGCCGACTACGGTACGTCATCCGTCGTCCGGGCATGGCGCCCTGCTGCCTGGTCACGCACGCTTCCCCTCGTGACGCACGGCGGCGGCGGCATGGAAGCCGCACATGCCATGCACACCTCCTCCCGGAGGCGTTGATGCCGAGCACAGGTACAGTCCCTTGACCGGCGTCGCGTACGGCACACGACGCGCGGTGGGTCGAAAGAAAAGCTGTCTCAGGTCCATCACGCCGCTGCTGATGTCGCCACCAACGAGGTTCGCATTGTGGCGCTCCAGCGCAACCGGCGACATCACGTGCCGAGCGAGGATCAGGTCGCGAAAGCCGGGGGCGAAGCGCTCCACTTGTGCCTCAATGCGTGACGTCATGTCGAACGCGGACCCGTGCGGTACATGGCAATACGCCCATGCCGTGTGTTTCCCCGGCGGTGCACGCGACGGATCGGCGAGGCTTGGCTGACCGAGAAGGACAAACGGCTTCTCCGCGTGTTGCCCTTGCCACGGCGCGTCCTCGGCTGCGGTGAGCTCCGCAAGCGTACCACCGAGGTGCACCGTCCCGGCGCGCCCGCACTCGGTGGCTCGCCATGGGATCGGGCCGGCGAGCGCCCAATCGACCTTGAATGCGCCGGTGCCATAGCGATATCCCTCGAGCGAGCGCCGGTATCGAGGCGGCAGCCGGCACCCGCCGATCGCGAGGATCTGCTGGGGCGTGAGATCGAGGAGCACGGCTGTCGCCGCGGGCAGCTCATCGAGTGAATGCACGGGCGCTCCGGTGACGATCTCGCCTCCAAGAAACCGCAAGTACGACGCGAGGGACGTTGCGATACTCCGGGAGCCACCGCGGGCCACCGGCCAGCCGACGGCGTGACCGGCGATTCCCAGGAGCAGCGCGAAGGCTGCCGTTGGCGAGCGCGTCAGGGGAACCGCCGAGTGAGCCGCCATACCGGCGAACAGCGCCCGGGCACGCTCGGTCGCGAACGCGCGTCTGGCCAGACCGTGCGCCGATTGGAGCCCGCGGAGGCCGAACCGCCCAAGGAGCAGCGGGTGTCGCGGGATGTGAAGGGGCGCGAGAACCTCTGCGACGAGCGCCGGCCACCTGCCGACGAACGGCGCCATGAGCCGCTGGTATCCTCCGCCATCCGGTCCGAGGGTGGCGCACGTCTCCTCGATCGAGCGCTCGAGGAGCGCCGCCGTCCCGTCGTCAAACGGGTGTGCGAGAGGCGTTGTCGGATGGATCCACTCCAGCCCGTACCGGGCGAGCGGAAGCGTGCGCAGAAAGGGCGATCCCGCACCGAGCGGATGCACAGCGGAGCAGACGTCGTGCACAAACCCGGGCAGGGTCAGCTCCGCGGACTGCGTGCCGCCCCCGATGGTTTCGCGGGCTTCTCGAACGAGCACTCGCCATCCGCATTCCGCGAGTGCGACCGCGGCCGCGAGGCCATTCGGCCCGGCCCCAACGATCACCGCATCATAGCCCGGTTCAGGCGTGTTCACGGAACCGCGAGGAGATGCGACGCCCGTAACGAGAGAGAGAGAAGCGGGCTCGGCAGAATACCCAGGGCGAGCGTGGCCGCGCCGACGATGGCGACTGCGCCCGCAGCACGTTGCCGTCTCAACGGCTGTCGTAAATGCTCGACGGGCCGTCTCGCCAGTGCCACCACGATCGTGCCAGACGCCGCGTCACGCAGCGCGGTGTCATGGCTGCTCACCGGCCTTCGCCGAGCCTTCACGTCCGGGCTGACGAACCGTTCGGTGCCACCGGCCCGACGAGCAGCCAAAGCGCGATGCCGAAGATCACGACGTGCGCAAGGCCGACCGCAAACCGTGTGACGCTCGCGGTTGGCCGCGTAAACAGAAGCGCCATCGCTGCAGCCATCAACACGAGGCCGACTCCTGAGCGCCGCCCGCGCGGCAACGTGACCTGTCGCGCGATGCCACCGAGGCCGATGCCCAACACCACCGCGTGTGTGAGCAGACCGGCGAAATCAAAAGCGGAGAGTTTCATACGACATGCGCGTGGACAGGCGGGTAGCGGTTCGGATGCGCGTGGCTGAAGTTGGGTCTGCCAACATGCCTACAATATGTCGTCCCCACGAGGCTTTCGCCACCCCTCACCACCTGCCTGCGGCGCTCACTCGGGGGTATCAACGCGCGCCGCAAGAACGCTCATCATCGACCACTTGACTGCCTACCACTGGTAGGCGTATACTTTCAGGTAGAGTGAGTGGTCACCGTCACCGTCTGCCGCGATGCGAGGTGTGGTAAATGCGCCGTGTTCCGATCCGTACACGCCTTTCGCCAATCACTCAGACCTTTGTGATGCGGCGGTCGATGGCCGCATTTGGCACCGTCGCCCTCGCGCTCGCCCTCGTGAGCACGGTGTCAGCGGCGTGTCTCGCGCAGACGGCTACCGGTGGTGCTCTCGCGGAGGAGCCGACGCTGGGCGATGTGATTCTCGGACGGCCCGTGCATCATGCGAACCCGCTCATGGTGGCGTCGACGCGTATCAATGCGCGAGCGGCGGTAGCCGCGGAGCGACTCGCGCCCTCGGGGCGCCCCGGTCAAGACTCTGCGCGCGCTCGTGTCGCGCAGCTGGCCGGCACCGAGCGCTCAGCGTGGCGAACTGTCGGGGTCGGTGCAGGAGTGGGGGCCGTCATTGGTGGCGCGCTGGGCGCGCTCGCCGGGGGGGGGATGCGCTGCACGCAATGCGCGCACAGCAGTGGCTCCGGCACCGCGATGGGAGGGGCGATGGGTGCGGGGATGGGAGCAGCCTTTGGCAGCATCGTGGGTGTTCTGGTCTACGCCATTCAGAGTCCGCGTCGCGCTGAGCCCTGACGGGCGAACCTCCCACCGGCCATCGGCCGAGCGCCGTCCTGTCCCACGTTCAGTGGCGAGGCGTATCCGACTACGATGTCGGCCCCCGCGTGATGTTGCGTCGCTTGCCCTTCACTAGCGACCCCCGAGGAGGTGCGAT
>JBKJRV010000295.1:0-2575 GCA_046593115.1 Gemmatimonadaceae bacterium | reverse complement strand
CCGGAGGCAGGCGGTCCGAACGCGTCGGCAAGCATCGTGGCCGCCGCGGCGTCCGACGACGCTACCTGGGCGTCGCCCACGCCCGCCGCTGGGCCGACCAGGACGGATTCGAGCTGGGGCATTGATCCCGTGACCGCCGCTCCCGCGAGCCCGCCGCCCGCCGTCGAGTCAGCCCCAGCCAAGGGGGGTTGGGGTATTGCGCCCGTAACCGCCGCCTCCGCGGCGCCCGCCATGACGGGATCGCTCGATTCACTGTTTGGCGGCGCCCAGGTAGCGTCGTCGGACGCCGCGGCGGCCACGATGCTTGCCGACGCGTTCGGACCGCCTGCCTCCGGTACGCCACCGGCTGTGCCCAACAGTACGCCTCAGCGTGGACAGCCAACGCGTGCCGCGTCGAGTGAGCTGTCGCTGGATCACGTGTTCCGGGATTCTCCGCGGAAGTCAGGCGCGGTGAGGCAGAGCGGCGGGTTCTCCTTCGACCAGTTCTTCTCCGATGGCGCCGCCGGACGAGGGAAAACCGAGGGAACCGGGGCCGGGGGCGAGGAGACTCCCGCGCAGGGCACGGCGAAGACGGATGACGACGTGGGGCAGTTCACCTCGTGGCTCGAGGGGTTGAGGAAGAAGTGAGAATCGCCGTGTTGAACGGCCCCAATCTCAATCTTCTTGGTACGCGGGAGCCAGCGCTGTATGGCACCCTCACACTCGCCGATATCGAAACCCGGTTGCGCAGCCTGGCGAGCGAGCTGGGCGTGGACGTCGAGTTTTCCCAGGAGAACAGCGAGGGCGCGATGATCGATCGCGTGCAGGCAATGCGTGGGCGCGCGGCGGGGGCGATCGTGAATGCGGGCGCGTACTCGCACACCAGCCTGGCGCTGCGCGATGCGTTTGCCGCGGTCGAGGTGCCATTCGTCGAAGTGCATCTCACGAACGTGTACGCGCGGGAGCCCGAGCGTCACCGATCGATGCTGGCGCCGGCGGCCACGGCGGTGTTGTGCGGCTTCGGTGCCATTGGGTACGAGCTGGCGCTGCGTGGACTGGTCCACCGGCTGACGCCAGATGAGTGATCGGCGCGCGGATCGCCTCGCAGCCCTCACCTCGGCGCTGACGGCGAATCATCTCGATGGCCTGTTGTTGAGCGGGCTCCCGAACATCCGGTACATCACCGGATTCTCGGGCTCGAACGCGCTGGCACTGGTGACGCCGAAGCAGGTCTGTCTGATCACCGACTTTCGATACAAGACGCAGGTAGCCGACGAAGTGGGCCATCACGCGTCAGTGGTGATCGAGCCGCAGAGCCTCTGGACCGGACTGTGGCGTGTCATGGGATCCCTGCCGCAGATGGACGTCGTTGGATTCGAGTCCGCGCACCTGCTGCACCGGGACTTTCAGCGACTGCTCGACGCCGGCGCTCGCTGGCAGTGGCGTCCGACAACCGACCTCGTCGAGACGCTCCGCGAGCGGAAGGATGCCGGCGAGCTGGCGTTGATTACCGCGGCGGCCGCGGTCGCCGACCGGGCGCTGGGGCGCACGCTGCCGCAGCTCGCTGCCGGAATGACCGAGTTGGAGATTGCCGGCGTTCTCGAGAAGATGCTGCGAGATGAGGGCAGCGAGGGATTTCCCTTTCCGTCCATTGTCGCGTCCGGCGCCCGCGCCGCGCTGCCGCATGCTCGCAGCTCGCGAAAGGTTGTGGAGCGCGGGGAGCTCCTGCTGCTCGATTTCGGCGCGGAAGTCGGCGGCTACTGTGCGGACATGACGCGGACGGTGGTGATCGGGCCGGCCACCGGGGAGCAGCGGGAGATCCATGCGATCGTCCGGGAGGCCAACGAGCTGGCCTCGAGCGGGGTGCGGGCGGGGATGCGCGGCAGAGATGCCGACGCGATTGCGCGAAGCTACATTGAGCGGCAGGGTTATGGCGAGGCATTTGGACACAGCCTGGGCCATGGGCTGGGATTGGAGGTGCATGAGGCACCGCGGCTTGCCAGGACGGCAGACGCTCCGCTGGTGCCGAACTCGGTGGTCACCATTGAGCCGGGGATCTACCGCGCCGGCTGGGGCGGCATCCGAATCGAGGACGACGTTCATCTCGGACCATCGGGGCCCGAGATGTTGACGCACTTCTCTCGCGAGCTCGCTGAAGTTGCATGATCCGCGAGGGCACGTGCCGACGACTGGGTCTATGATCGATCTGCGCTACGTCAAGAAACTGATCGAAATGCTGGACGGCTCTTCGGTGGATTCGATCGAAATCGCCTCTGAAAAGGGCGTGAAGATCCGGATCTCGAAGAGTCCACAACACCGGGGCACGGTGCAGGTGGCAGCGCCAATGCAGGTGCCGGCGATGATTGCGGCCAGCCCCGTCACCCGACCAACTCCGGCCGAAGGCATGGCGGCGGTAGCGGACGAGCCGTCGAAAGCCGAAGCGCCCAGGAGCAAGCTCCTCGAGGTCAAGTCGCCGATGGTCGGGACGTTCTATTCGTCCCCGGAGCCTGGGGCGAAAGTCTACGTCGCGGCGGGAAGCCGGGTGGCCAAGGGCCAGATCGTCTGCATCATCGAGGCGATGAAGATCATGAACGAG
>JBKJRV010000353.1:0-5738 GCA_046593115.1 Gemmatimonadaceae bacterium | reverse complement strand
CTGGAGGATCATCGCCATCATATTCGACAGCAGGATGACCGACAGCAAAGTATACCCGAAGGCAGATCCCCCGGCGAGGTCGGTGGCCCAGTTGCCCGGGTCCATGTACCCGACGGCCACGAGATAGCCCGGACCCGCGAAGGCAAGAATCTTTCGCCACCACGAGATGCCGCTGACCGGAATGGTGCGATAAACCTCGGACAGACTGGGTGCGACGCGCGCGCGGCGCCACCCGCGATCGGGAGTGGGGTGCTGCGGATCAGAAGGGGAGGTAACGGGCAGCGTCATGCGTCTACACAGTTGCGCGATGATAAAACAGGATTTCGTTCACCCTGATAATAGTGTCGCAGATGTCAACTCATTCCACGGGCGGGGAATTCTCGAGAAGCTGGAGCAGGGATTGCAGCACGCGCTCGGTCAGTCCCCACACCACGTGACCGTCGTGCCGATAGCTCATGGCAGTGCGAGCGATGCCCTGAATGCGAATGTCCGTTTCCTGCCAGGCGCCGGCCGCCCTCAGTCGCTCCAGTGGCACCCAGAACACTTCGGCCACTTCGATGCTGGGGTGCGGCTGAACAGCGGAGTCTACCGCCACCACGAACGGCCGTACGACAACCGGCGGCAACACCGGCGTGCGGGGATGCACTTCATCAAGCGTGCCGAGGAGCACGCCCGAGGCTCGGATGTCGATGCCGATTTCCTCGAAGGTCTCCCGCGCCGCCGTGTCCGCGAGCGAGGCATCGCCCGCTTCCATGCGCCCGCCGGGCAGTGCGACGTGTCCGCTCCAGGGATCGGACTCGTACTCGGCTCTCTTGATCAGCAACATCTCGAGCGAGCCGTCGCGATCGCGGATGAGCACCGCCACCGCCGCTCGTCGCGCGTCGGGTGATGCGTCCGCCATTCGCCCCGGATGCAACGCGAGCTGCCGTGCGAGATGCGCGAGATCCGGATGGGACGGGGTCACCCCAGGTGCTGTTCGCAGAACTGCACCGTGCGGTTCACCACCTTCTGCAACGCCGGTGGTACCGACACGAATGGATGTGTGGCCTCGAACCCGTGATTCGATCCCTCGACCCGCATCAGTTCGGCGCGGCCACTCGTGGCGCGCGCGTGTAACGTGGTCGCCGCATTGACACTGACGGTTTCGTCGGCGGTTCCGTGCACGATGAGCCATGGAATGGCCAGACGTGCAGCGGCTGCTTGAATATTCAGCTCCGTGTGTTCGAGCTGCTCGACTTCGTTGAGCACGGCGGTACCGAGACGGAGTATCTGACCGGTTCGCACGTTCGGCACGTCGAGATGTCCCTGCGCGCGCCACGACGCGACAACCTCCGGGGCAAAATTGTTGCGCACGCTCGCGATGGCTGCCCAGGTTACCAGCGCACGAACTCGTGCGTCACGCGCGGCGTGCAGGATGGCCATGCCTCCGCCGCGCGAGTGACCGATCACTCCGTAGCCGCGCTCGATCCATCCGCGCCGCTCGCACTCCCCGGCGACCGTGGCGAGATCAGCCAGCTCGTGGCGGTACGTATTCTCGGCGAACGCCTCGAGATCGGTGAAGCTCTCCCGATCGGCGCCGACCCCGCTGCCGGAAAAGTCGAACGACACCGCGCGGAGTGAGGCGTCGGCGAGACTGCTCGCGAGATGCGGAAAGAATCCCCAGCGTGAAAAGCCCTTGAAGCCGTGGGAAATAACCACGGTCCCGCGCGCATCGGGCGGCTCGATGGCCTGACCGCGAATCATCCTGCCGTTGCTGCCCGCCAGCTCGAATGCGTGCGTGACGGGCGATGGTGCTGATGTCACCCCTCGACTTTTCCTCCGCCGGCAACCCAGTCGCGCCACCCTCCAGACATCGACTCGACGTGCTCGTAACCCATCTGCTTCAGCGTGTCCGCGGCAAGCGCCGAGCGATTGCCGCCGGCGCAGTAGCAGACGATGCGGGCGTCGCGCGGGATCATCTGCTCCACTTTCGTTTCGAGCGTGCCGCGTGGGATGTGCATGGCACCCGGGATGCGCCCCAGATTCCACTCGTTCGGCTCGCGCACGTCGAGGTAGACTGCGCGCTCACTCTTTTCGAGGAGCAACTGTACGTCGCGAGGCGCGATCTCCCTGATGCGCGTCTTCGATTCGGCGATCAGGTCCATTCCCGTTTTTGGGGCCACTGTGTACCTCGAACGAGCGGGTGATTGGTGCGAGCGCTGGATGATTCGTGCGGGCACGCCGTCGAGGCGCGGACAGGAATGTAGTGCTGTCGGCCGGTGAATTCAGGTCGCGGAGACGCCGATGGTGGTGAGCGTCCGGGTTTCGGTATCGAGTTCGGCGTCCGCACCCAGCGGAACAGTCCACTGCCGGTCGATATGGCCAACCGGGACGCCGGCGATACACGGGACTTTCAGATGATCCGCGATTTCGGTGAGCACATCGTCGAGACGGCGCGATCCGCCGCCGTCGGCTTCCTCGACGCAGTCGGTGCAGTGGCCAAAAACGATGCCGCGGCACTTCTCGAGAGCGCCCGAGAGTAGCAGCTGTTGGAGCATGCGGTCCATCCGGTAGACCGGCTCGTTGATGTCTTCAAGGAGCAGGAGGGCGCCGTCGAGTCGAGGTGCCCACGGTGTGCCGATGAGCGAGGTGAGCAGCGCCAGGTTTCCACCCGCGACGCGGCCGGCGGCGCGCCCGGCGCGGAGGACACGGGCATCGGAGGCGACGCCACACGATTCCGCGTGGGTTGCAGCGGCCGCGAGTGAGGCACGCGTATCAGCGTCCATCGAAGCGCGTGCGGTGGGACCATGATAGCTCACCAGGGCGCACTCCGCGTCGATCGCGCAATGGAGCGCGGTAATGTCCGAGAATCCGATCAGCGGTTTTGGATGGTGGCGTAGCGCCGCGTAGTCGATGCCTGGAAGCAGACGAATGGCGCCATACCCCCCGCGGAGACACCAGATGCCGTCGATGTCCCTGTCGGCAATGGCGCGGTTCAGATCGGCGAGGCGGTGCTCGTCGCTGGCGGCGAAGTAGCCGGTGCGTCCGCGCGCGTGCTCCGACACGAATGGGATCCATCCGAGCGATCGCACATTGTCTTCGGCGCGAGCGACGTCGTTCTCGCCGCGGAGCGGTCCCGCTGGCGAGAGCAGTGCGATCCGGGCGCCTGCGTCGAGCGTCGGAGGCCGCCGTCTCATTCTGGAAAGCGAAAAAGGTTGGACGTGGCGCGTGTGTTCGGAAAGAGAAAAGATAGTGGCATGAAATTTTGAGAATCTGAAAGACTGGGGGTGGTGCGGTCAACCAGCCTGAAGCGTACGTGGGGGCATGGCATATGCGAACATATGCCGCGTCGTTTAGAGGGGCCGCACGGCGGCAGTGGCACAGGATTCATCTTCGAGGAGGGCATCACGATGCCGGATCGGAACAAGAATCAGGACGCGAGTGCACAGGGCGACGGACAGGAAGAGAAGGAAGGCTTCGCCGCTTCTGGGCAGTCGGAATCCAAGGGACTCAGCGGGAGCGCAGGTCGCGGTCAGAACATTGAAGACGAAAATGATTCGTCGAGCCGTGGCAGTGCGACAAGTGGCGCGAGTTCCGGCGGGGCCTCCGGGATGACTGGCGCTGGCGCGGGAAAGCAGGATAGCTCGCGCACAGGAAACGAAGAGGGCGATATTGAAGGTATGCGGGCAGCGCCTGGTGGTGGCGGCTCGGGCGGGGGTAGTGGAAGTGGCTCCGGCGGATCGAGCGGCGGTGGTAAGGGCGGCTCGGGTGGATCAGGCGGGGGCATGGGTGGTGGAAGTGGCTCCGGCGGATCTGGCGGCGGCAAGGGCGGCAGTGGCAGCTCGGGCGGCGGCATGGGTGGCGGCAGCGGCTCGGGTGGCTCAGGCGGCAGCTCGGGTGGATCGGGCGGCGGCATGGGCGGCGGAAAGGGTGGTAGCGGCGGCTCGTCTGGTGGGTCAGGCGGATCGTCGGGCGGCTCAGGCGGCAGCTCGGGTGGATCGGGCGGCGGCATGGGCGGCGGAAAGGGTGGTAGCGGTGGCTCGTCTGGCGGGTCAGGCGGATCGTCCGGCGGTTCAGGCGGCGGCCAGGGTGGATCGGGCGGCGGCATGGGCGGCGGAAAGGGCGGTAGCGGCGGCTCGTCCGGTGGTTCGGGCGGCTCAGGCGGGTCGTCCGGTGGATCGGGCGGCGGCATGGGTGGCGGCAGCGGATCCGGCGGCGGCAAGGGCGGCAGCTCAGGTGGATCGGGCGGCTCAGGCGGCGGCATGGGTGGCGGCTCCGGCTCCGGTGGGGGCAAGGGCAGCAGCGGCAGCGGCGGCTCGGGCGGATCGTCTGGCGGCTCGGGCGGATCGTCTGGTGGTTCGGGCGGCTCAGGTGGATCGGGCGGCGGCAAGGGCGGCGGATCGCGCTAGCTGACGCACCTGCAGGACAGAGCGCTCCTTCACGGGAGCGCTCTTTTTTTGTTCGCCGCTTTCCGCCGCTGCGGCTAAGTTAGGCCCATGTCACCAACCGCACGCGTCATCGCCGGATTGGTCGCCGGGCTGGTGGTCGGCGTAGGGATCGCACTGTCCGGCATCCCCGCCCTGATCAAGCTCGCCGGTGCCATCGAGCCGCTCGGCACGCTGTTCATCAATGCCATCCGGATGACAGTCATCCCGCTGGTGGTCTCGACGCTGATCGTCGGCATTGCCACGACGTCCGGTGCGGGAGTGATCGGCCGCATCGGCTGGCGCGCGATCGCGCTGTTCCTCGTGATGCTGAGTATTTCCGCAACCGCCTCAGCGCTCATCGCGAATTCCGTTTTCAAAATGATCTCGCTCGACGAGAGCGCCACGGAGGCGCTGCGTGCGAGTGCCGCCAGCTCGACCACGATGGCGACGGAGCAGGCCGCGAAAGTCCCGACCATCGCACAGTGGCTGGTGGACCTGGTGCCCATCAATCCGATCAAGGCTGCGGCGGATGGGACGATGTTGCCGCTGATCATCTTCACGCTGGCCTTCGGCATTGCGCTGACACGGGTGAGCCCCACGTCGCGCGACTCCGCGGTGCGTTTTTTCTCCGCGGTCTCGGATGCGATGCTTGTGCTCGTGCGGTGGGTCCTGCTCGTGGCGCCCATTGGGGTGTTCGCGCTGGCGGTTCCGCTCGCGGTGAAGCTCGGATTTTCCGCGGCGAAAGCGCTGGCAGCGTACGTGATCACGGTCAACGTGCTCTGCGTCGTCGGGATCGCGCTCCTCTATCCGATTGCGAGCTTCGTGGGGCGGGTGCCCATCCGGCGATTCGCTCGGGCGCTGGCCCCTGCGCAGGCGGTGGCGTTCAGCTCCCGTTCGTCGCTGGCCGCCCTGCCCACAATGCTCGAAACAGCCGGGACGATTCTCAACCTGCCCACAGCCATCCGAACGTTCTTCCTTCCGCTGGCCGCATCGGTGTTCCGATTTGGCGGCGCCATCGGGATCACGGTCGGCGTACTGTTTATCGCGCGGCTCTACGGCATTCCCATTTCCGCAGGAACACTGGCGACGATCGTTGTCATGTCCGTCCTCACGACGTTCAGCATTCCAGGCGTACCCGGTGGCTCCATCATCGCCATGGTGCCGGTGCTGCTCGCCGCCGGCCTGCCGGTCCAGGGAATCGGCGTGCTTCTGGCTGTCGACGCGACCACCGACAGCTTCCGGACGACCACCAACGTCAGCGGCACCCTCGCCGTGGCGACGATGCTCGCTGGTGTTGCTCCCGATGCCACTCCCGTGACGGCGGCAGCGGCG
>JBKJRV010000340.1:0-3471 GCA_046593115.1 Gemmatimonadaceae bacterium | reverse complement strand
CGACGTCGGGCGGAACGAACGACGCCACCTCCCGTGGCGCACCCGCAGACAGGTCGATGACACGAGCTCCATCGGAATTCCAGGGAACCACCGCAAAATTTCCGCGCACGGCAGCGCGCTGCGGCGAGAGTACACCGAGGTCGCGCGGGGGGAAGGTCGTGGAGTTCGGAGTGCGAAAGACGCCGAGCTCGCGCGGAGAAGCCGGCTCGGTGACATCGACGACGCGAAACGCTCCCCACTCGCCCTTCGTATCCCGCATGCTCGCGGTAATGCGCGGGGCGGCCGTGCACCGCCCGTTCAGGAGCGACGGGCAAAGCAGCGCGCGCAGCGAATCGCCGTCTCCCTTATCGATCATCATCACCGGGATCGTGACGCCGGCCGGATTGCCATCCGGGGAGAACGCGGCGGGTGACGTCGCGCTGGTTTGCAAAATCACGACGGCCCGCGCACCCTCGGTTTGCGCGAGCCGCACCCGCTCGGCTACCGAGCAGCCGGAACCCGACGCGATGGACGCCTGAATGGGCTGTCGGCTGCGATCAATCAGAGCAATGCGCCCCCTGACGTCGGACAGGTACGGATCGGCCTGCGTCGTCGCCATATCCGAATGCATCATGTCCGGGCCGTGGCTCACGGGACAACCGCGTCCGACATAGGCGAGGTCGGCGTCGATGCGACCATCGGGTTGCCGATAGAGCTGCGCGCGCCGCTGAGGGTCGTACAGCGTAAAGATGGCCTCGCATCCGAACTTCGAGCCTGCGACCGAAGGCGGACCCTGGACCACGAGCGTCGTCGTGGGCGCGATGAAGTCCGCTTCGGAAATCAGGGCGAGATCGCGCCCGTTCACACGAGCGGACGCTACATACGCCGCGCTTCCCTCGAAGTCGCGATCGTTCGGATACGAGAACTGACCAAGCTTGACGGGAGCGCCCGTTCCGGCCAGGTCGAGTGTGAAAATCCCCGCGTCGTAGAACGCCAGCAGCCCACGCGTGCCGCCGTGCGAGAAACCACCACCGTGGCCCGCGCTGAACGGACGGCACCCATTATTCGAAAAGATGGGAGTGCCCGCGGGAGGAAACGCTCCCACCTGCACGGGATCACGCGGATTGGTGACATCGACGACGCGGAGGTCGCCCGATGGATATTTGCTGGCCGAGGCGCCCGGTTCGAGGGAGAGCGAGAGCACGCGCCCGTCTGCGCGCTGCATCAGCGACACCGAGTGCTGCGACGACGCACACCGCGCCTGGCTCAATGGCGGCGGACCGCAAGCAGGAATGCTGTCGGCGCGCACGATATCCGCGTCGGCCTGATACCGTCCGAGCACTTGCGGTGCGGCAGGCCGGGTGACGTCGTAGTACGCGACGCCGCGTTCGAGCGTCATGCCGGCGCCACCGCACATCGTGAGCGCGACGGCCAGGAGATCACCGGTGAACGTTGGCGTGCGTACGCGCGCCGCGCTCACGCCGTGCGCAGCCATTCCCGCGGCGACCGGAATGGTGCCCACCACCCTCGGCGTGCGCGGCCGGGAGAGATCGACGAGCTTGATGCTGACGGCCGGGCAGGGATAGGGATTGTAGAGATGTGCGTGTACCCCCGCGGCAGGCATCAACCCTGCGGCGACGATGGCTGTCGTCCCGACGACGGTCACGTCGCCGTTCAGGCCAAACCCGCCGAGGTCGCTGCGGCCCACCAGGCGCATCTCCTGTGCGTGCCCAGCGCTGGCGAACGCTACTGTCGCTGCGATCATCGCCAGCATCAAGTTGCGCGGCATCATGCGATGATTCTCACTGCAACCCGCATCGTCGTTGGCCCCTGTATTAAACCGCAGGTCTTACGGTACGGATCAGTCCGTATCGGTGCAACTGGATTCAGGCTGGGCACTCATCTCACCCGGTATTCCTCAACCCCTGCGCGATCCCGTTCACCGTCGTCGCCAGCACGGCTTCCACGTCAGCGCGCGCCGCTTCGTCCTCACCCAGGTCTCGCTTCCGTCGCAGGAGAGCGATCTGAAGCAGCGACAGTGGATCGACGTATGGGTTGCGAAGCGCGATCGCGGACCGAAGCACTTCGTTGTCGCGGAGCAGCGTCGTGCTACCGCGAATGCTGAGCACAGCGTCAACCGTATTCCGGAACTCGACCTCCAGGCGTGACAGGAGGGTAAGATCGCCGCCAAGATGGCCAACGTAAGCCCGTGCGATCTCGAGGTCGGTCTTGGCGCACACCATCTCGATCTTGCCGAGGAGATCGTCGAAGAAGGGCCAGCGCTCGGCCATCCGCCGGAGGACGTCGAGTCCCTCCGGCGTGGACGCATGATAGGCGAGCGCGGTGCCGGCTCCGAGCCACCCGGTCAGCATCAGGCGAATCTGCGTCCATCCGAAGCTCCACGGGATCGCCCGAATTCCGGTGATGCCGCCGCCCGCCCCAGGACGGAATGCCGGGCGCGAGCCAAAGCGCGCGTCGGCCAGCTCGGCGATTGGCGTGGCAGTGCGAAACAGGGTGAAAAGCGCGTCACTGTCGTGAACCAGATCGCGGTACACGGCGAGCCCACGAGCCGCGAGGTCGGTCATGGCCGCGCGGAATTCGCGCATCTCGTCCGCGGAGATGGCCCGCGATGACTCGTTGAACTCCTGTAGCAGCACACCGGTGAGCATCACTTCGAGCGTGCGCTCCGCAACCGGAAGCAGTCCGAACTGCTGTGAAATGATTTCGCCCTGCTCGGTGATCTTGATGCGACCGTTGACTGTCCCGGGGGGCAGCGCGGCCAGCGCGCGCGCGACGGGTGAGCCACCTCCGCGCCCTACGCTTCCTCCGCGTCCGTGAAACAGGCTCAACGTCACGCCCGCGTCGCGGAAGACATCTGCCAGTGCCTCCTGCCCCTGGTACAGCGCCCACGACGAAGCGAGGATACCGGCATCCTTGCTCGAGTCCGAATACCCGATCATCACCTCCTGCCGGTTGTTGCGTGCGGCTAGCTGGCGGCGATAGAGCGGATCGTCGAGCAGCGCGCGCATCACCGCAGGGGCACGCTCGAGGTCGTCGAGCGTTTCAAACAGTGGGACGACGTCGATCCTCGATTCCGGAGGATCCGCACCCAGGTCGACGAGCCCGGACTCGCGCGCAAAGAGCAGAACGCGGAGCAGATCGTCCGGTTCCGTCGTCATGGACACGATGCAGGTGCTCACCGCCCGCTCGCCCATCTCGGCCTGAATGGTGTGGACTGCGCGGAAGGTATCGAGCACGCGCGTCGTCCCCTCATCGAGCTCCAGCGGTTCGGTCATCAACGTGCGCGACTGCGCGAGCTCCGCACGCAATACACCGCCTTCCAGAGCTGCCACGCCGAGAGCGGCAGCCAGGTTGTCAGCTGCTGCGCGATGCACCTGCGCATGTTCGCGAACGTCCATCAGGTAGCCATGAAAGCCGTGCGCGCGGACCATCGCGACCAGCGGATCAATGGTGGTCCGGCAGGCGTGCGCC
>JBKJRV010000483.1:0-5426 GCA_046593115.1 Gemmatimonadaceae bacterium | reverse complement strand
CGCTCCATCGTGCCGCGCTTGCGTCGAGCCACCCGTTCGAGCAATCCCGAAGGCGCGACCACCGCGGAATGTCCGGGTTGTGGCAAGCTGGTCATCGCTCGAATGGAAGCCGGACGCGTCGTCATCGAGTTCGGCGAGTGAACTCGGGCGTGGCTGCCAGCGGATGAGCTGAAGTCGGCTTGGGATCGCGCGTACCGAAAGGCGCGAACGGCCGCTGCTGCTCTGCTACTTCACGATCCCCTGCGCACTTGCCGGAAGCAGTGCAATCAGTTTCGCGCTCGGCACCGCGTACACAATGCGTCCGCCGCTTTCCGGATTCCCGCCCCAGATGATGCCGACGACGTTACCGCGTGCGTCGAAGAGCGGACTCCCGCTCGAACCGCTGCCGGCGAACGCATCGACCTGCACCACCTCTTCGAGCAGCTTGGAGACGGTGCCGGGACCGAGGGTTGACGCCGCCTTCACGTTCATCCCTTCACCTTCCATCGGCGTATCGAGGCTGAGCGGGTAGCCGATGATCGCCACTGGAGATCCGACACGCACGCTGTTCGAGCTTCGGCTAACGCCGGCGACGGTTGGGAACGCGCCAGGGCCTTCGATCTTGATGAGGGCGAGGTCCGCGCCTTCGCTCCACTTCACCACCGTGGCCGGCAACCACTCGCGGGTGTCGTTGAAGATCACCCCGATGCGCCTCGGCTTGGCGCCGCTCTTGTCCAGCACGACGTGCCGGTTGGTGACCACGTAGCCATCCGCTGTTACCGCGAAGCCGGAGCCGCCCTCGAGCGACCCATCCGCTTTCTCGACCGCCAGCATGACGACCGCCCGACGATTGAGGGAATCGACGTAACTGAAATCCTTGCCTGAGGACAGCATGACCTGGCGCTTCTGCTCCAGGCTGCTCAACTGTCGCGAGAGCGCTTCCACGTCGGCCGGTGATCCCGTGCGGAGCTGTGCCCGAAGGCGACTCGCTTCCTGCCGGGCGTCTTCGAGCGCGCTACTCATGCTTTTGTTCACTTCGGTCATTCCCGACTTGAACGCTCGCTCCAGGCTGTCGTTCCGCTGCTCGAGGGCAAGCATGTGCTCGCGCGCCTTGCGATCTCCGGACTGGCCGATCAGGACGATGGCTCCCACGCCGACCAGCAGCAGCACGATCGCTGCGACGAGCATGCGCTTGATCTGGCGTGTCTGCTGCGTGACCGCGATGGCAATGCGCTCGGTGGTGGAACCAGCCGGCGGGCTCGGGTGTGACCGGGATACGCCTGCGCGCTCCCCAATCGACGCTCTGCCGACGGCCGTCGCGGGGATGGCGCCTGCGGACACTCGCGCGCTGGTCCCTGCCAACCGAATCTCCGCCTGGGGGCCGTCCTTGCCGAAGGAGACCACGTCACCTTGTCGAAGCTCACGTTCGCCCACGATGCGCTCGCCATTGACGAACGTGCCGTTTGTGCTGTTCATGTCCACGACGACACACCGGCCGGCGACGGTCCGTACCTCAGCGTGCTTCGACGATACATCACGATCCTGCTCGGGATCGAATCGAAGGTCGCTGAGCGGGTGTCGTCCTATCGCAACAACCGACTTGTTGAACGTCTCGCGCTGACCACGCCGCGAGCCGGAGAGTATATGAATCTCCAGGCTCACGGCGAAAGTGGTAACGTCGTGTCGCGGATGAGGGAATCGGTGGGTGCCGGCGCCGCTGGCGCGGGCAGTGTTACCGGAGCGGCGCCGGCAGGTGCACCCGCGGCGGATGGCGGCGTCTCCTCATCGCGATTCCGTACCGTGTTCATCAGCCACCACGCGGCGACCACGAGGGAGAGGATCGCCAACGCGATCATGAGCGGTCTGCCCTGCGGACGCGGGGGCACGCGGCTCTCGAGTTCCGTTGTTTTCCGGGCGTTTGGCACCGGGGGCACGCCGACCGGCGGCGTGCCTGAGTGCCGGCGCACATAGGTCGGTGTTTGGGTTGACGGTGTGGGATCATCGACCATGGCAAACACCGCGTGACCGACGGAGTCTCCTGAGCCCGGATCGCTCAGTCCCTCGCCGTCGAAGCGCGCGGCGATGACGGTGATGTTATCCGGACCACCGTTCTCATTGGCGCGATCGATCAGCCACTTGCAGACAGCGACGAGATCCTTTTCGTCGGTTGCGATCCGCGCGATCTCGTCACGCCGGACCTGACCCGACAAGCCATCGCTGCACAGAATGAGCGTATCGCCGCGCCGAATCTGCTGGCTGGTCAGGTCGATCTTGATCTTTGCTTCCGGTCCGAGCGCCTGGAGGATGATGTTGCGGCGGTCGCTCTGCTCCGCCTCCTCCTCCGTCATCTCGTTGGCCTCGATCAGCTTCTGCATCAGCGACTGATCTTTCGTGATCTGCTTCGCTTCGCCGTTGCGCACGAGGTAGGCCCGGCTGTCACCGACCTGCGTCAGGTACAACGTATCGCGGAGCAGTCCGGCTATCGTGGCGGTGGTGCCCATCCCCCGATTCTCGGGATGCTGGCCCGCGTATTGGTGAATGGCGCGGTTAGCTGCATCAGTGGCCGCCTTGAGGGCAGCGGCGAATGTTTCAGCCTCCGTCGTCGGAGCGCTCATCCAGCGTTCCTTGAGCTCGCGGATCACGGTGTCCACCGCCATCTCGCTGGCGATCTCGCCGGCAGCCGCGCCGCCCATGCCGTCCGCGACCATGAAAAGGGTGCCACGCGCGCCAAGCGTGTGCGTGCGGACCTCGGGCTGGAGCGTTGCGTTCTCGGTCGTCAGGTCGGCGACGACGAAGGAATCTTCGTTGTGCTCACGCACGCGTCCGACATCGGTCTTGCCGAAGACGTGGACGACGACGGGCCCGCTCGCTGCGCCGTTTACGGTGGCGTCGGGCTCGGAAGGATTGGTCACTGGGGGGATAGTCTCGCTCACGTGTTCATAACTGGCAAGACTCTGACTTGGAAAGAAAACTGCTGATTCCTTCGGCATAGCGTGTGGTTTCGGCGCGCCTCGAAATTCGTTTGATGATTTTGCACGCCGTATCCTCATGACCGAGGATCCCGTGTGCCCAGGCCATCTGGAGCTCCGCTCCAACGCTATCCTCGTGTGTCCGGAACCGCGGCAATTCTCGACCGACCTCGCTAAGAACCTGCTGCGCCTTCGAATCATCCAAAGCGTCGGTCAGCTTTTCCCACTTCTCTATCAGCGCCCGTGCGTTCACCGGAGACTGCTTCGGCGGCGTTTCGGTCGACGCAACCCGTACGGTGTTCCCCGAACCTGGTGTCAGATTCGCGGCCTTCGTTTCGGCCTGCTTTGTCTCTACCGGTGCGGCGACCGGCGGAGCGCCCGATCCGACGACCGTATCCTGCGATGCAGGTCGCGTGTTGTCTGTGACGCCCGCCACAGAACCGCTCATTCCCGCCGACTTCCCCGGCTCGGATCCATTCGAGCCCATCGATTTGAAGACCAGAAAGCCGATGAGCGCCGCCGCAACCGCCCCTCCCCCTGCGATCATCGGCATCTTGTTTGACCTGGCCGCAACAGGCGTGGCCGGTACCGCCGCCGGCGCGGGCGCGGATCGCGGAGATGGCACCGCAGCCGTTTTCCCCGCCCCAGCCGCACCCGCCACTCGCGTTGCGGGCACGCTTACCGCACCCAGCACCAAAGTCCCTCCATCAGCCAGCGCGCTGGCTGGAATGCTCTCCACCGCCTTCAACAGATCGCGTCCGAACTGACCGGCGTTCTGATACCGCTCGCCTGCGTCCCGGGCGAGCGCCTTGTCGAGCACGTCCTGCAACGCCTGGGGCCAGTGTTCCTGCCCGGTCATTTCGACCAGCGTCCGCGGCCGATCGGTGAGGCGCATGATCATCGACTCCTGCACCGTCTCGCTCGGGAAGGGGAGCTTACCCGTCAGCATGTTGAAGGTAACGAGCCCGAGCGAATAGATGTCGCTTCGACCATCCAGCTTGTCACCCGCCAGCTGCTCGGGGCTCATGTACTCCGGCGTGCCAACCACCAGGCCGGTCTTGGTCACTTTCTGATTCTGATTCTCGGTCGCCTTCGCAATGCCGAAATCCACCACCTTCACGCAATCGCTGCCGTCGCGATTCTTCGCGATCATGATGTTGTCTGGCTTCAGGTCGCGATGCACGATGCCCATGTCATGCGCGACGACGAGGCCTTCCGACGTCTGGAAGGCAATGTTCGCCGCCCGCTGCGGGGGTAGTGCTCCCAACCGCTCGATCACGGCCGTCAGCGAATCGCCTTCGATAAACTCCATCGCCAGGTAGATCAGCCCTTCCCTCGTCTCTCCGAAATCGTAGATCGCCGCAACGTTGGGGTGCGTGATCCGGCTGGCGTTCGTGGCCTCGCGATTGAAACGCTGAATCGCATCGGCGTCGTTCACCATGCCGGGATTCATGATCTTCACCGCGCTCTTCCGCCCCATCTTCACATGCTCAGCCAGGTACACGGCCCCCATGCCACCCTCGCCCAATTTCTTGAGCACGTGATACCGCTCGGCGATCACGTCGCCGACGATATCCGCCGTCGCGCTCTGCGATTTCAGCGTAGATCCGTCCTTCGGACAGAAGCGCTGGTCGAGCTCATACTCAGTGCCGCACTGCGGACAGATCTTGAGGGCGCTCACAGACTCTCCACGCGAAGGATCTGATCGCCGAGCATCATGCGCTGCGACTTCCGGATCGCCCGCTCACCGCGGATGGCGATCGCAATCCCGTTTCTGCTGTCCGCATCATGGATATAGAACTCACTGTCCTCGGACCGGATCTCGGCATGCTTGCCGCTCATCGTCTTGTCGTAGGGAAACGTCCAGTCGCCATTGTCGCGACCCAGCATCGCGTTGCGGCCCGGCGAAAGGTGAAAGCTGTCACGAACGCTGCGATCGCTGCGAAGCTGCTCGAGGACCGCAATATCGGCGGTGGGAGTCAACGATCCCATCCGTCGCGTCGAGTCCGCTTCCGGCGGGTGGGGCCCCGGGTAGCCGAGCCGCCGGAACCGGATGATCTGCGATCCGATGAGCAGGAGGTCACCGTCCTGCAACTTGCACGGCGAATCGAGAAACACCCAGCTCCCGTTGCGGGAGCCGAGGTCGCGGACCCAGAGCTGGCCTTCGCGAACGGAGAGCTGCGCATGCATCGGCGAAAGGTAGACGTCCGTCGCAAATTGCAGGTCCCCGTCCGACCGGCCGACGATGGCCTCGCCCCGTTCGATCGTGAAGGTGCGGGCGATACCGCCTTCCTCATCAAGCAGCGCGACCCGGGGGCCCGTCGCTCGGTTCTTCGACGAGTAGACCGCGGTGCCATCGGCTCCGGCCGGCACATTTGCGCCGCATCGCGGACAGAACATGTCGGTACCGAACTGAACCGGCGTGCCGCACGATGTGCACATGGCGCCCGTCGCGTGCGCAAATCCCGTCCGCGAACC
>JBKJRV010000297.1:0-7835 GCA_046593115.1 Gemmatimonadaceae bacterium | reverse complement strand
ATTTCACGAAGCGTGACACCGTACTCGCTGCCGCGAAGACCTTTGAGGATACTGGCGTCGGCGCATATAACGGTGTCGGTCGCCGCCTCAAGCTGGCTGAGTTTCTATCGATCGCGGGCAAAATCGTGTCGGTCGAGGCGCGCCACGCCGCCGCCATTCGAGACCTGATCAACCCGATGACCCGTGATTTCGCGGGCGACGATGTGGTTGACGCGCGCGGATTCGACCTGGCGTTGTCACCTGCACAGGTCCTCGAACGGGTCCAGCCTTTCTTCAAGACCCCGTTTCGGGTCGCCGGCATCTAGGAGATGACCATGAAATCCAACCACATACTCGACTCACTGGATTCGGAGCTCGCACAGTCGATGCTGAGCCGCCGAGCCGCGATTGCGCGCGGTGCTGCCGCGAGCTCCGCAGTCATTGCAGGCTTGTCCATGGCGTCCGTGCCGGTGGGCCTGGCCGCACTCGCTACCGATGCGCACGCGCAGGGCGGATTGCCGACGGTTATCGTCGACGTTCTGAACTTTGCACTAACGCTCGAATTCCTTGAAGCGGAGTTCTATACCCGTGGCGTCGAAGCACCAAGCCTGCTCACGGGTGCTCCCCGCGAGGTGGCAGATCAGATCCGCAAGCACGAGGTCGCCCACGTCGCGTTCCTGCAGTCTGCCCTCGGCAGCCGCGCTGTCTCGAAGCCAACCTTCGATTTCAGTGCTGGCAAGGGAAAGAACAACGGTCCTTTCGCCGATGCCTTCACCAACCCGCAGACGTTCTGGGCGCTGGCGCAGGCGTTCGAGGATACTGGCGTGCGTGCCTACAAGGGCCAGGCGCCGAACCTGATGGGCAACAACGATGTGCTGCAGGCCGCACTCCAAATCCATTCGGTCGAAGCGCGGCATGCCTCGCAAGTGCGCCGCATGCGCAACCAGAAGGGCTGGATCACGGGCGAGTCGCGCGGTGACATGCCGGCGGCCACGCAGGCGATCTACGAAGGTGACAACAACCGCTTCCAGTTCATCCTCGCGCAGTCCGACAACGCGAGCAGCTGGACGGAAGGATTCGATGAGCCGCTGACGAAGGGGCAGGTACTTGCCATCGTCGCCCCGTTTCTGGCCTGATCAGGATCACTCGAGGACACATGCGCTACCTGACTTCCGCGACCTTCGGCGTCGCTCTCTGTCTCGCAACAGCCCTATCGCTCCCTGCGCAGAAGTTGACGGCGCACCGCCAGTTCCTTTCGCTGGAGCCCTACTACGCGTCCACATGGCTCGACCTCGGCAAGGATGTCGACCGCGAACAGCTCTCCGGCTACGGCGGTCGGCTGTGGATCAACCTCGCCCCGTTCTCCGGACCGGCCACGAACGTGTTGGGCCGTTCCACCATCGCGCTCTTTGCGACGTACCAGCCTGACCAGCGCGACCAGGGTTTCAACGTCACGTACTACGGCGCCGAGATCGCGCACCACTTCGTCGACGTTCCGTTCGGCAACTATTTCGACCCGTTCTTCCTGCTCGGTGTCGGCGATCAGCGAACCAACGTCTTCGCCGCCGGAGACAACGGGATCGACCACACGCTCATGGTGGCTCCGGGTTTCGGCCTGCGGATTCCAATTCCCAACCGGCTGCAGCTGCGCGTAGACGGACGGGATATCCTGACGTTCCCGAACGATGTCGATGGCAAGCGCCGCACGTCACAGAGCATTCAGTTGACTGTCGGCGCCGGACTCACGTTCTGAAACCGGCATTCGGCTGACGGCCTGTCCGTCAGCCGACTCCGGCCGCCTCATGTCGCAGCGGACGCGTCGCGTCGTCGTCGGCTCCATCCGCGGCGGGCTTCACATGGTTCATGTGCGTGTTGGTGACGATACCGTTCTCGAGCCATTTGTGACGACCGTCGAGCACACGCATGGCGACCTTATACAGCGCGTCGTCGTTCGGGCCATAGAACTGCTCGAAGCTCGCCGCGATCCTGACGCGGGCTTCACGACAGAAGAGATCGGCCAGCTCAACCGCCTCGCGGCTGCCGCGTTTGACGAGCATCCTCGCGCGCACACAGGCCGCGGTCATCGCGAATAGCTCGGCCCCGATGTCTACCGAGCGGAAGAGCACCATCTGCCTGCGCTCGAGCTTCGGTCCCAGGCGCACCATCGCATGGAACATCGCGCGGCCGAGGTGCCGGGTCGTGCGCTCGATGTAGCGGATGTGCCCGGCAAGTTTACCGAACTCGCCGTAGCTCGGCAGCATGCCCTTTCCCACCCAGGTTGCCGGATACCACGTCGCGTAGAACGGCACCGACTTCACCGCGGCCGACAGCTTCTCGGCCATGCTGGATTCCGGGTTGACGATGTTGAAGGCGAGCTTGAAGTGATGGTCCACTGCCTCGCGCGCGATGAACAACCGCATGATCTCCGATGACCCTTCGAAGATCAGGTTGATGCGGAAATCCCGCATCCCGCGCTCGACCGGAATACCTGGCTCGCCGCGGCTCTCCAGCGACTCGGAGGTCTCGTAGCCGCGTCCCCCACGGATTTGCAGCGTGTCGTCGATGATGCGCCAGCCGGCCTCCGAGTTCCACATCTTCGCGATCGCGGCCCCGAGACGGATGTCATAACCCTCCTTCATTGCCAGCGCGCTCGACAGCTCGGCGATGGACTCCATGGCAAAGGTGTTCGCCGCCATGCGCGCTATCTTCTGGGCGATCGCTTCATGCTTGCCGATGGGCTGGCCCCACTGCACGCGCTCCTTGGCCCATTCGCGTGCGATCCGCAACATCTGCTTCGCTCCGCCGACGCAGCTCGCCGGCAGCGTGAGGCGTCCCGTGTTCAGCGTGATGAGCGCCAGCTTCAGCCCCTTGCCTTCGCCCCAGAGAATGTTGTCGACGGGCACCTTCACATTCGTGAATCGCATCACGCCGTTCTCGAGCGCCTTCAGACCCATGAAGCGCAGGCGGTGCACTACTTCCACACCGGGCGCGTTGGCTTCGACGATGAAGGCACTGATCTGCTTCTTCGACTTGCCGTCCACGACCTTGTCGGGCGTCCGGGCCATCACCACGAGCAGCTCTGCTCGCGTGCCGTTGGTGCACCAGAGCTTCTCTCCGTTCAGCACATAGTGCGATCCGTCCGCCGAGAGTGTCGCGGTCGTCCGCATGTTCGCCGGGTCAGACCCGGCGTCGTTCTCCGTCAGCGCGAATGCGGAAATCGCACCCTTCGCGAGCCGAGGGAAGAATCGTTTCTTCTGCTCCTCCGTTCCGAAGAGCTTGAGCGGCTGTGGAACGCCAATCGACTGGTGCGCTGACAGCAGCGCGGTGAGCGATCCATCCTTGGACGTCACCAGCTCCATCGCGCGGATGTAGCTCATCTGCGACAGTCCCAGGCCGCCATACTCCACGGGGATCTTGATCCCGAACGCCCCCATGTCCCGGAGCTCCTGCACCAGCGCCTCCGGGATCTCTCCCGAGCGATCGATTTCCTCGGAATCCACCTTGTCCATGAAGGCGAGCAGCTTGTCCATGAATGGCCGCGCTCGCTCGACTTCGGCTTCGTCGTCCGGCGGGTGCGGGTGGATGAGATCGAGGCGAAAGCGGCCGAGAAACATCTCGCGTACGAAGCTCGGACCGGCCCACTCGCTCTCGCGAGCCGCCTCGGCAACGTCGCGCGCCTCTTTCTCGGTGGCCAGGGTGTGCGGCGTCTCGCGCATGGGGTCACGCTTGGGAGGGAGAGACCAGCGGGTGCAGATTGAATCTACACCGGGCGCGTCCGCGAGGAGGCGATGAAGGCGGCCGTACCCACCAGCGCGATCGCCGCAAACGAGAACCACTGGATCGCGTACGACTTGTGCGGCCCTTCCTCGAGCGCGGGGAGAGGGAGGCGCACCGGCGTGTCTGTACCAGCAGTCGTGCCTTCAACTATCGCCACCACGTAGAAGAAGGCTATCGGGTACGGCAGCTGCGCCGCGATGCGATGGTGCTCCAGCTGCCGCAGCCGCTGCACTGGCGATCCGGCGGCTCCGCGACCGGTTGACAGCGTATCGATGAACCCCGATACGGTCATGACGTCGCCTTCCTTCCACCGGGCGAAGTCCACCTGCGACGCATCCGGCGAGTACACCCACCCGCGATTCACCAGCACCGCGGTGTCGCGGCCCGGCAGTCGAAACGGCGTAATGATATGCACGCCTGGCGAGCCGCTCCTGGTGCGCCCCGTCAGCGCAAACTCGTGCCGATAGTCGGGTGATCCCTCGAGCGACACGCGGGTCAGCCGCCGAGGCGACGCGCCCAGCGTCCCAAGGGCGACGGCGGGCGCCCGCATGGCCGCTTCGATCGTTGCATTGCTTGCACGACGCTGCTCCAGACGGTCCAGCTGCCAGAATCCCAGGCCGACGCAACCAGCGGCAATCACCGATGCGAACGCGATCGCGATGATGTCGCGCCGCGAAAGGGAGCGGAGAGCGATCACAGGAACGACATCTGATCGCCGAGATCGGCAGGCGGTACCGGCTTCTGTCCCAGCATGGTCATGAGCTCACGCGCCGATGCCGGGCTGTGGCCGGCAAAGTGATTGTTGACGAACCCGAAGACATCGATCCCCCGATCGGCAACATTACCGATCACCTTCGCCCACACTTCGAGCTCGCGTGTCCGGTCGAGCTGGAGCCGCGAATAATCCACGATTTCCCGGTTGGCGCCCATCCACCGAATGTACGTGAAGTTCGCTGTTGGCCGTTCCGCGAGGGCGAGCATCTGCTTGCGCGGTATCCAGCGGGCATCGGTCAGCGCGAGCGCGACGTTGTGCTCGGCGAGCAGCGCGAGAATGCCGTCATGAATCCACCCGCGCTGTCGGAACTCCACCGCGAAGCGCATATCGCGAGGCAGCTGGGGGAGGAAACTAGCGAGCGCCGGAAGCTCCACTGGCGCGAAATCGGGTCCGAGCTGAATGAGCACCGGACCCAGCTTGGGACCGAGCTCCCGCGCGCGCTCGAGGAACTCGGCGGTGACACCTTCGACGCCGCGCAACCGCTTCTCGTGGGTGATCTCCTGCGGCAACTTGAGCGCGAAGGTGAACTGAGGCGGAGTGCGTCGCGCCCAACCTCTGACGGTTTGCGCGGGAGGAATTGCGTAGAAGGTCGAGTCGACCTCCACGGTGTCGAAGGCACGCGCATACAGGGCGAGAAAGTCCGCGGGGCGTGTTGCCAGGGGGAAGAAAGGTCCCACCCACGCGTTGTAGTTCCAGCCCTGAGTTCCTATGCGAGTGGCGCCTGGCATGAGGCAAAGGGGCCAACGCGCACGAGCGATGTCAAGCGCTCCCCGGTCCCGAAGTTGCTAATATTGGGGACGGCAGCACTCAGGAGCGACACATGGACGGACCGGGCGATCAACCGCAGAACTTCAGCTTGAATGAAACCGCCGAGATGGCGTCCCCGCGGATGGACGAGGAAACGGCAGGTAAGAGCGCCTCGGAGAGGGCAGCAGGCCTGGGACACGCCGCCGCTCGAAACCCTGCCTATGCAGGCAAGCGGTTCGAGGAAATCGAGGATGAGCTGTTGAAGTCGTGGTCTGGCGACTTGCGCGACAGCCATGGTGAATGGGCCTCTGTGCGCGGGTTCGCGCAGGAAGCCTACGGTCAGCGCGCGCGCGGTGAGCGGTAGCAAGGGTTTCCGGGTTCAGCGAAAGCCAGCCTTCCAGACGCCAGCGGTAGCCGGCGACAAGTTCAGCGGTAGCGACCGTTCCCGTGGTCAGCGGTATGTCTCGAAAAATCCCGTCCCTTCGCCGGCGATGACGCTGCCCCCGACACGTCCGGACAGTCGGGCCCGGCCTTTCATCTGAATGAAGTACGGGTATGGAAGCACCGTACCGCGTTCCATGAGCGTGCGGCGGATGTCGGTGCCGATGGCATCCTCGATGGTCAGCTCGACTCGAATAGTGTCGGCGCCACGAACGTCGGCCAGCACGGCCCGCGCCGGCACGCGCACCGGCCTCCCGTCAACGTCGATGGTGCGAGCGTCCTCGTACGTGATGCGCCGCGGCCGGAAGAGCGCGCGAAATCCGAGCGAGTCCACCAGATAGAGAAAGAGCGGTGAGTCGGCGGACTCCGCGTCGGGGGCGCGCACCACACCATAGAGCAGTGAGAACGGTCCCGCCCGCGTTGCACCCCATTCCCAGGTGACGCCGCTCCATGTCCCCCAGTTGTGATCCTTGTAGCTCTGCGCCAAGCGGTGCTCTTCGCAGCGGCCGTCCACACAGACCCTGCCTGTGGCACTCGCGCGCAGTCCCGGGACGGTGTATCCAGAGAGCGTTGTCCCCTCGCGCAGCGTCGCCCCGGGGAAATATGCCAGCGGCTCAGGTTCAACGACGAAATCAAACGTGACTCGGGACGCGCCTCCGTCCTCCATCGCGGAACCAGTGATCGCGTAACTGCCGTCGGCCCGCGCGTCCACCCGCGACTCGCCGATGGCAACGTCCGCATCGGTGAGGGAGAACCGAATCATCGACGGAAGCGCGCGTGATGTGAACCGCCGGGTGCGACCGCCTTGTTCACGCACCGTGACGAGCAGTTGTCCACCCCAGCGACCGTCCGGGACGTCGCCGGCCACCATGTACGTGATAAAGATCCAGCGTTGATGGTCCGCCGACAGCACGTTGAAATAATGCCACTCCGCCCAGCTCTCGGCCGCCGCGCCTGGCGGCGGGAGATGAAAGTGATCGATGTCATCGTTGAGCTCACCGCGGGCAGGGCGACGCCACCGGCGATCGGCGTCGTCATCCGTCCACTTGCCGCGAGCGAAGTCGGGCGCTCCACCAACCGCCGACGTCATGGATGGGATGTCGCCGGTAGCACGTACCGGGTGCTGGCGACCACGCGCCGTGAGATACACGAGCTTGCGATCGATCTGCGGCGCGACCGCGACAACCAGCGGCGCGAGGCGCGGTGAGTCCAGTAGCTGGAGCTGCACGAAGCGCGCGTGGCCGATGGAGAAGAACATCCCGCCAAGTCCACCGGTTTTCATCACCTCGACGTCGATGCCTTCGGGGAGGACGGTAATCTGGCCTCCGCCAACGAGTCGTTCGTCGCGCGCCTGGGTGAGCAGGGCCTCGCCCACCGAGAGCAGCACGACCATCACCGCGACGCCCAGGCCGTAGCCGAAGAGCAGCAGCGCCGACCGGAGCGGCCGATCCGCGATGTTGCGACGCGCGAGCAACCAGATCATGGGGCGCCCCGCGTGTCCGGGGCGCGCACGGTGTCCGGGGCACGCAGCCTGTCCGGGGAATGCACGGTGTCCGAGGCGCGCAGCGTGTCCGCAACGATGCGGCCATCGCGCATGTGGATGACGCGAGCTGCCGCCGCCGCGAGCTCCTCATCGTGCGTGACCACGAGAATCGTGGTGCCTTCGGCGTTCAATCGTCCGAAGAGATCGATGATCTCGCGCCCCGTTCGCGCGTCGAGCTCGCCAGTGGGCTCGTCGGCCAGCAGCAGCATCGGCTTGTTCGCGAGCGCCCGCGCAATCGATACGCGCTGCTGCTCGCCACCGGAGAGCTGTGTGGGCCGATGACGCTCGCGCTGCGCGAGGCCCATGTAGGTGAGCAGCTCGCGCGCGCGTGCACGCCGGACGTCCAGCGCGATTCCGGCTTCCGCCATGGGCAGCTCGACGTTCTCCCGCGCGCTGAGCGTCGGCATGAGGTGAAAGCGCTGGAAGACGAAGCCGATATGCTCCAGTCGGAAGCGGGTGGCTTCCCGGTCCTTCATTTCGCCAATCGCCCGGCCACGCACACTCACCACGCCGCCCGTTGGGCGATCGAGCGCGCCGAGGAGATTGAGCAGCGTGGACTTTCCGCACCCGGAG
>JBKJRV010000235.1:0-12281 GCA_046593115.1 Gemmatimonadaceae bacterium | reverse complement strand
GGGCTCGATGTCGCCGGCCGACATCGCCTCGAGCACGCTCGTCGAGCAGCCGCACTCGGGGTGGATCAGGAACTCGGCCCGCGGATGCTTCGCTCGCTGAACCCGAATATGAGAAGGATCGATGCCGGCGTGCACATGACACTCCCCCATCCACACGCGGATATTGTCCCGCTTCGTCATGCGCCGCACGTGCGCGCCGAGAAACATGTCCGGCAGAAAGAGAATCTCCTTCTCGGGCGGGATGGCGTTGATGACTTCGACAGCGTTCCCTGACGTGCAGCAGTAGTCGCTCTCCGCCTTGACCTCGGCCGTCGTGTTCACGTATGACACGACCACCGCGCCCGGAAACTCGGCTTTCCACTCCCGCAGCTGATCGGCGTTGATCGTCGAGGCGAGGGAGCATCCGGCGGCCATGTCGGGAAGCAGGACGGTCTTCTGCGGCGACAGGATCGCGGCCGTCTCAGCCATGAAGTGCACGCCGCAGAAGACGATGACATCAGCCTCGGTTTTCGCGGCCTGCCGCGACAATCCGAGCGAGTCACCGACGTAATCGGCGACATCCTGGACTTCGGGCCGCTCGTAATTATGCGCGAGGATGACGGCATTTCGCTCGCGCGCGAGTGCCTTGATCTCGGTCTCGATGCCGATCGCCGCGGTCGTCATGAGCCGTGCGCGGCCGGAACTGGATGGCATCGCATGGGGTCTGCCTGCGTCGCACCGCTACGCAATACGCAATACGCAATACCCAATGGCTTATTCATGAAATCAATCTACCACTCAATGTGCTTTCCTTCCCACCACCCGCGTGCCTTGGGAAAGTCGCTCCGATAGTGGCCGCCCCGGGATTCCTGCCGAAGCAGAGCGGATTTTGCGATCAGGCGGGCGGTCTGAACCATGTTGAACTCTTCCGTCGCCCCTTCGGGGAGCCGATCCCGGATCCCGGCCAGCGTCTCGAAACAACGCGTCAGCCCCGCAGCAGAACGATCGATGCCGGCGTAGTCCCACATTACCCGGCGCACATCGTCCGCACTGACCTGGGCAGCCCCTCGATCGCGCAGCACCGGGACTTTCCACGCGTCGAGCGTGGGGGCCCGACCGACGGGATCCGCCTTGGCCAGGTCCCGTGCAACGCGCTCGGCGAAAACAAGCCCTTCGAGTAGCGAGTTTGACGCGAGCCGGTTGGCTCCGTGGACGCCGGTGTTGGACACTTCGCCACAGGCGTACAACCCACGCAGGCTCGTTCGTCCCTTCAGGTCGGTTATGACGCCGCCCATCATGTAGTGCGCCGCGGGAGTAACCGGCAGGAGGTCCTTGCGTGGGTCGATGCCACGCGCGCGACAGATCGCCAGAATCCCGGGAAAGCGATCGGCGAAGTCCTTCCCGAGACGGGTTGCGTCGAGATGCACGAGCCCACCCCGCTGCCGTTCGCGGAAAATTTCGCGGGCGACAATGTCGCGCGGGGCGAGCTCGGCGAGGCGATGCTTCTTCTTCATGAAGCGCTGGCCGCGCTCATTCACCAGCACCGCCCCTTCACCGCGCACGGCCTCCGAGATCAGAGAGAGCGGATTCTCGGGCGTATCCAGCGCCGTCGGATGAAACTGGACGAACTCCATGTCGGACAGTCGAGCGCCCGCGCGATAGGCAACGGCAAAACCATCGGCGGTGGCCACCACCGGGTTCGTCGTATAGCGATAGAGTTGACCGCAGCCGCCGGTTGCGAGGACCGTGGCGTCGGCAATGATCTCCACGGCGCGCCCCACGACGCTGGTGCGGGCTCCATAACACCGATCGCCCTCGACAATCAGGTCGAGCACGCGCGACTTCTCCAATACCTCGATCCGTGGGCTCTCGGACACGCGGTCGATGAGCGTGCGAGCCACCTCGGCGCCTGTCTGGTCACCGTGCGCATGCACGATGCGGTTGGTGGAGTGGGCTGCTTCCCGTCCCAGCTCGAACGCGCCGGCCGGGTCCAGATCGAAGTCCGCGCCCGCAACGTGCAGCTCGCGAACACGCGCCGGTCCTTCCTCCACCAGGACGCGAACCGCGGCAGCGTCACAGAGCGCGGCACCAGCGGCGAGCGTGCCACGCCAGTGAAGTCTCGGGGAATCTCCGGCACCAAGCGCGGCGGCAATACCGCCCTGCGCATACGCGGTCGCACTGTCAAAAAGCGAGCGCTTGGTGAGGACCAGCACGTCTCCGTGCTCCGATGCGCGCCACGCGGTGTGCAGCCCGGCAACCCCGCTGCCGATCACGAGGAAGCGTTTCCGTATCCGGTCGGTCATGGAAGGAACGTACCGACTCGCTCAGGTGATTGTTAAGTCCGCCTGCCCCGGTCTTGCCGCACTGCCCCCCATCCCCGAATTTCCTTCGATGCGAAAGCTGCTCTGGCTGCTGGCCACGCTCACCATGATCCACGTTGCACTGCTCTTCGTCCATCCCGACGGTGCCAGCGAGGCGCCCTCCGGGGAGGCGATCGATGTCGGCATTGTCTTCGACATCGGTGGCCGCGGCGACAAGTCCTTCAACGATGGTGCGTATCTCGGCGCGGAACGGGCCCAGAAGGATCTCGGCGCGCGCGTGCGTTTCGTGGAACCGGGTGACGGCTCGGATCGGGAAGCGGGGCTTCGCCTGCTTGCCGCCGAGGGAATGGATCTCGTCATCGGGGTGGGATTCATATTCACCGATGACATTACCACCCTGGCGAAGGAATATCCGAACGTCAGTTTTGCCGCTGTCGACTACGCCGTCTCCAGCGATGCGAACGGCAAACCCATCCAGCCGCCGGCCAACCTCGCGGCGCTCAAGTTTCGGGAAGAGGAGGGCTCGTTTCTCGTCGGCGCGCTGGCCGCGATGGTCGGCAAGTCGAAAAAGATTGGCTTCATTGGCGGAATGGACATTCCCCTTATTCACAAGTTCGAGGCCGGCTACACGGCGGGAGTGAAGCATGTGTGTCCGGATTGCACCGTGATTGCACAATACGCGGGCGCGACTCCCGAGGCCTTTCGCAATCCGGGACGCGGAAAGGAGCTGGCGCTCAGCCAGTACCAATCGGGCGTCAATGTCATCTTCCACGCTTCCGGCTCCACGGGCCTCGGCGTCTTCGAGGCAGCGCGCGCGATGAACAGGCTGGCGGTGGGAGTTGACGCTGATCAGTACGCTGAAGCACCAAATTACATTCTGACTTCCATGGTGAAGGGCGTGGACGTTGCTGTCTACGACGCTATCAAGCGCGTGAAGGAGGCGTCGTTCAAAGGGGGCATCTACCAGCTTGGCCTCGCCGAACAGGGCGTGGGCTACGTCTACGACCGCAACAACGAGTCGCTCATTCCGAGGGAGATCCGGACACGGCTGGAGCGGCTGCGCGAGGAGATCATTCAGAAGCGGATCACGGTGCCAAGCGAGCGATGACGACGCCTGATTCGCAGTTGCCGGTATCGCCGGAAGTTGCCGTTTCGATGCGGAACATCGTGAAGTCGTTTGGCGCGGTGCAGGCCAATCGCGGCGCGACGCTCGAGGTGCGTCGGGGTGAAGTGCACGCCATCGTCGGCGAAAATGGCGCGGGCAAGTCCACGCTGATGCGGATCCTCGGCGGCCTGTATCCGCCAAACTCGGGCGTAGTCACAGTTCACGGCCGCACCGTCACGGGCTGGTCCACCGCCGAAGCCATTGAAGCCGGGGTGGGAATGGTGCACCAGCATTTCATGCTGGTGCCGTCGCTGACCGTCGCGGAGAACATCGTGCTTGGGCGCGAGATCACGTGCGGCCCCTTCATGCTCGATCAGATGCGCGCGGAGAAGGAGGTCGCCGATCTGGCCACGAAGACCGGGCTGCTGGTGCCCGCGGGGCGACGCGTGGACGAGCTTTCCGTCGGCGAAGCGCAGCGCGTGGAGATTCTGAAGGCACTCTACCGGGGTGCCGGGACGCTGATTCTCGATGAGCCGACGGCGGTGTTGTCGCCGCTCGAGGTGGAAGAGCTTTGGCAGGTGCTCCGCCGTCTTCGCAGCGAAGGTGACACCATCATTCTTATCACGCACAAGCTGGATGAGGTCATGGCCATCTCCGATTCGATCACGGTCATGCGCCATGGTGAAACGGTCGGACAGCTCCGCACGTCCGACACCAGCCCCGCGGAGATTGCTCGTGCCATGGTGGGCCGGGATATCGCGCTCCCCGCGCATGCCGGGAGCACGGGCGCGAATGACTCCCGGTCAGTGGCACTCGAGCTGAAGGATGTTCGAATCCGTTCGGCGCGAGGCACCGTTGCGGTCGATGGCATCAGCCTCGCGGTTGCGCGAGGCGAGATTCTCGGCATCGCGGGCGTCGAGGGCAATGGGCAGACAGAGTTGATCGAGGCTATCGCCGGGCTTCGCGCCGTGGAATCCGGGTCGATTGTGCTGAGCGGAGCGAACCCGGAGGATATTTCGGGCAGCAGCGTCGAGGCGCGTGCCCGGGCGGGACTATCGCACATCCCGGAGGATCGGCACCTCCGCGGGCTGGTTCTCGAGTACTCGATCGAGGACAATCTCATTCTCGGCATGCACCGGCAGTTTACGAAAAGCGGTCTGCTCGATCGCGATCGCATTGCAGACAACGCTCGCCGACAGATCGCCGCGTTCGACATTCGCCCGTCCGACCCGCATCAGCAGGCACGGGCACTGTCCGGAGGCAATCAGCAAAAGGTCGTCGTGGCTCGCGAGATGGGGCGCGACTTCGGTGTTCTCCTGGCGGCACAGCCCACTCGCGGCGTGGATGTCGGCGCCATCGAGTTCATCCATGCGCGGCTCCGCGAAGCCCGGGCGAGCGGCAAGGCAATTCTCCTCGTGTCAGCCGACTTAACGGAGATACTCGCACTCTCCGATCGGGTGGCCGTGATGTACGGAGGAAAGATCGTCTCGATGCAGGCAGGCGCCGAAGCGAGCGAGGAGTCACTCGGTGCCTTCATGACCGGTGCCAGCCGAGTGTCGGCCGCCTGATGAACAGCAAGGTCAGGGACACGCTGATAGAAGGACTCGTCCCCAGCGTCGTCGCCTTGATGATCGCGCTGGTAGTCGGCGACGTCCTGATTCTGGTATTCGGCGAGTCGCCACTCGCGGTGTACCGGTTGCTGCTCGAGGGCACCTGGGGCAACGCGTACGGGCTGGGACAGGTGTTGTACAAGGCGACGACGCTCATCTTCACCGGGCTTGCCGTCGCGATCGGAGTGCGCGCGGGGCTGTTCAACATCGCGGCCGAGAGTCAGCTCGCAGCAGGCGGGTTTGCAGCGGCAATGACGGGGCTGCTGTTGCCTGCGACGATTCCCACTCTCGTAGCGGTACCCATCTGCATGCTGGCCGCCATGGCGGCTGGCGGGCTCCTGGGAGGAGTTCCCGGCGTGTTGAAGGCGCGCTTCGGCGCGCACGAAGTCATCGTGACGATCATGCTGAACTTCATCGTCCTCGCACTGCTCAGTTACCTCATTTCAGCGCACTTCCATGTCCCGGAATCACTGCATACGGAAGAGATTCGCACCGGTTCGATTCCGCGACTGACTGCGGCGTCGTCGTATTTTGCCGGCTCGGCCGCGAACTTCACCATCATCGTGGCGCTGGTCGCAGCGGCCGCCGTGTGGGTCCTGCTCTTCCGCACCCGTTCCGGCTACGAGCTGCGCGCGGTGGGTCTGCAGCCTGAGGCCGCGGAGTATGGTGGCGTGAGAGTACGGAGCGTCGTCATCCGCACCTTTCTCATCTCGGGCGCGCTAGCCGGGCTGGGCGGCATCAACTATGTGCTCGGGTACAAGCATTACTACGAAGAAGGCTTCGCCTCAGGCGCCGGTTTTCTCGGGATCGCGGTGGCACTGGTGGGACGGAGTCATCCCCTTGGCATCGTCCTCTCGGCGCTCCTGTTCGCGACGTTGTCACAGGGCGGACTGGCGGTGAACGCCCTCGTGCCGAAGCAGATGGTGGAGGTCCTCCAGGCCGTCGTGATCATTGCCGTGATGACGTCGATTCCCGAAGTGCGGCGCGCGCTGCGTGGAGCGCGATCGGTGCCGGCCACATGATTCTGCTCGCCTTTCTCGCGCAGACGCTGCGTATCGCGATTCCCTATCTGTTCGCGAGCGCCGGCGGCGTCATCTCGGAACGCGCCGGGCTCATCGGGTTGACGCTCGAGGGCTACATGCTCAGCGCGGCGTTCGCCGCCGCGGTTGGCAGCCACTACTCCGGCAGCCCGTGGATCGGCGCGCTGTGCGGGATTGCCGGTGGTGTTTCAATGGCGATGCTGTACGCTGTCTGCTCGCTGCGATTCCGGGCGAATCAGATCGTCGTCGGCATCGCCATCAACCTGCTGGCCATCGGGCTCACGCGGGTGTTCCTGCGCTTCATCTTCGACAGCTCGTCGAACTCCTCGCGTGTCGCGGGCTTCGGCAGCGAAACTGGCGGCGGACTGGCGGCACTCGTGTCGAATCCCCTGATCTGGCTTGGCCTGGCGACAGTGCCGGCGCTGGCGTGGTTGCTGTATCGAACGCCGTTCGGGCTGCGCGTGCGCGCGGTTGGTGAGCATCCCGACGCGGCGGCGTCCGTCGGCGTGCGTGTCAATCGCGTGCGCTACGCGGCAGCCGCACTCTCCGGAATGCTCGCGGGTCTTGGCGGCGTCTACCTCGTGCTCGATCAGCACCAGTTCACCGACCAGATGACGGCTGGGCGCGGCTTCATTGCCATTGCCGCAACGATCTTCGGCCGCTGGGATCCCGTGCGCGTTGCGCTGGCGTGTCTGCTGTTCGCGGCCGCCGAGACCATGCAGATTCAGCTGCAGGGCATGAAGATCGTGCCGTCGCAGTTTCTCGAGATGCTGCCGTACGTGCTCACCATTATCGCGCTCGCCGGCGTGGTAGGCCGCGCCGTACCGCCCGCCGCGCTCGGAAAGACCACCGAGCCCGCATGAATTCGGGAGTCTCCGCATTCCTCTACTCGCGTACCGGGGTGGTGGCGATCGTCGCGATGATCCTGGTGGTGGGTTACTTCCTGCTCAAGGAGCTGCGAAGGATACCGGCGTCACTGCATGTGCTGATGTGGACGGCATTCATCGACATGCTCGGATTGCTGATGGTCCTGCCGCTGTTGCCGTTCTACGCCGAGGATTTGGCTGGCACCGGTTTCGAGCTCGACTTCGGCGGCTGGTCGTTTCATGTAGGCATCGGGCTCATCTCGGCGATGCTGGTGACGGCCTTCACAGTCGCCATGCTGATCAGCGCTCCCATGTGGGGCAGGTTCTCCGATCGGTGGGGACGGCGTCCCGCGCTTCTCGTGGCACTCGCTGCCTCTGCAATCGCCTACTTCATCTTCGGGTACGCCGAGTCGCTGGTGGTGCTCTTTCTCTCGAGGATCGTACAGGGAGCGGGCGGCGGAACGGTGGGCGTCATTCAGGCCTATGTCGCGGATGCCACCGAACCTCAGAACCGCGCCCGCAGTCTCGGCTGGCTCTCTGCGGCCACGAACGCCGGCGTCGCACTCGGACCCGTGCTGGGAAGTCTTGCGCTGTCCGTCGGCGGGCAGCCCATGACTATCGGTGATCACACCTTCGCTCTTGGACGAGCCGCGCCCGGGGTATTCGCCGGGCTGCTCTGCCTGGTCAACATGGTCTTTGCATGGCGTTATCTGACCGAATCGCGACCGGTGGCGGTTGAGGGTCAGGTGAGACCGAAGGTGACGACATCCCGCGCGGCGGTGAAGCGCGTGATCACGCATTCAGGTGAGCCTGCGGCGCGACTCATCTGGATTTATGCGATCGCGATGGGGGCATTCAACGGGGTGACAGCCATTCTCGCCCTGTTCCTGGCGGCGCGATTCGCGGTGAACGAGAAGACCATCGGGATTTTCTTCACGTACATCGGGGTGATCTCGGTGCTGACGCGAGTGCTGGTGCTCGGGCGCGCCGTCGATCGGCTCGGCGAAGCGCGGTTGTCACGCATCGGGTCGGCGCTGCTCGCGGCGGGGCTGATGGGCATCTCGCTGTCGACCTCGCTGCCAATGCTCGCGGTTGCGGTGGCGCTGGTTCCTCTCGGTACGGCGTTCACCTTCCCGTGCGTTACCGCGCTCCTGTCACGCGTGATCCCGAATCACGAGCGCGGGCTGTACATGGGAGTACAACAGACCTTCGGTGGCGTGGCCCGCGTGATTTTCCCGCTGATGGCGGGCTTGATGTTCGACCACCTGGGCAAGGCATGGCCTTTCTGGGTATCGGCGGCGCTCGTCGCGGGAACCATCCTGTTGAGCCTCGGGCTCGATGTCACTCCGAAGACCCAGACCGCGACCGCCTGATCGCGATCAGCGCGGGTTGAGCCGGCGTTCCGGTACGAGCCACCATGCGGCGGCGAGCAGGGCACCGGCGAAGCCGGCGACGATGTCGCGCCACGCGACAAAGCCCTGTGTGTACTCGAATGCAACGGCGGCGAGCATGATGCCTGCCAGCACGATGGTCTGGCGCACGCCCGCGGCTCGCCCGGCGATAACCACGGCGTAGGCGATGGCGAAATGGATGATCTTGTCGATGGTGAGCCAGCGGTCCTGATAGCCACCAATATCGGGATCAATCTGGAAGATCGCGTTTGCGGCGACGCCGAGCGTCAGCATAAGTAGATAGATCGCATCGCGAACGCGAAGCGTACGGAGACTCGTATTGGTCACGTGGGTCATCGTGTAATCTTCGCTGGTTGGACGGCCTCGAGCACCATCGGGCAGCGCTGGCCGTGATCATACTCATTCCATGGTACTCCATTGCGCATTTCAACAGGCTGTCTGCTCATCAGTGGGCTCTTTCTGGCTGGGTGCCAGACCAGGACGCAATCCCAGCCGGCCAGAACGCACCCGGCCGACGAGACCCGCATCCGAGCGCTGCTAAGCGAGTCGGCGGCAGCCTGGAACCGCGGCGACCTCGCGGGCCATCTGTCGATTTACGTCGACTCGGTGACCTTCATGACCGCGAGCGGCCCGCGGCCCGGCGTGAAGCCCATCGAGGAGGCATTCACTCTGAAATACTTTCGGGATGGAAAGCCGAAGCAGACTCTTGGGTTTGATGAAGTGAGGGTGCGTTTCCTCGGGTCCAATACCGCGCTGGTCACCGGTCGCTTTCGCCTGACGGGAGGTGGCGAGCCGGAGCAATCCGGCTGGTATACCCTCGTCTGGATTCGCTCCGCTTCGGGGTGGAAGGTGCTTCACGACCATTCCAGCTGATTTGTCAACTGCGCGACTCGTGCGACGGGCGGGACCGGGAGATGATGCCTTGACATAGGGGTAGGGGGTATGTAATATACCCCTGAAGGGTATCCTCTCAGGGAGGGGTCATGGAAAGCTTTACGCTCAAGATCGCCGGAATGTCATGCGGCCACTGCGTGCGCGCAGTTACCGGAGCGCTCGAGCAAATGCCGGGCGTTTCCGTCGGCGAAGTGGCTGTGGGGAGGGCGAGCGGGGGCTACGATCCCACGCGGACGTCGCCCGGAGATCTCGTCAAGGCAGTTGAGGCCGCCGGCTTTGAAGCGACTCCTGCCGCCGAATCCTGATGGGCGCGACCGAGTGGGGCGTTCTGCTCCTGGGCGTCGCGGCCATCGCCGGGCTCAACTGGTATTTCTTCGTGGCGCCTGCCCGTGGCGGCGTCACGGTCGCAGACGATGAGGGCTCAGGAAAGGTGGTCATCGCCGTCAAGGGCGGATACGATCCGTCGCTCATTCGGGTGAAGGCCGGCCGGCCGTTGCAGTTGGTATTCGATCGGCAGGAGAACAACAGCTGCTCCGAGGAAATTGTCATCCCCGACTTCGGGATCCGCACCTTCCTCCCCGCCTTCAAGCAGACGACCATCGAGCTCACGCCAAAAGCACCTGGCCGTTATCCGTTCACCTGCGGCATGAGCATGCTCCACGGAACGATCGTGGCGGAGTAGACCATGAGCTCTGCCTCAGTAGCCGGTGGTCGCTCGGAGAAGATCCAGATTCCGGTGAGCGGTATGACCTGCGCCGCGTGTCAGGCGCGCGTACAGCGGGCGTTGGAGCGCGCCCCCGGCGTCACCGGGGCCTCGGTGAACCTGATGCTCAACAGCGCCGCCGTCACGTACGATCCCGACGTGGCGAGCCCGCAGACCCTCGTCGAGACCATCCGGACCACCGGCTACGACGCTCGGCTCGCTCCCGCCGGGCAGACGGCGTTCGAAGAGCAGGAATCCCGGGATCGCGCGCATGCGGAGGAGTTCGTCGATCTGCGACGCAAGGTGATCGTCAGCGGGGCGGCCGGCGTCCTCGCGATGGTGTTGTCCATGCCGCTGATGTCGAGCAGCTCGGCACGTGTCGCGCACGAGACGCACATGTCGCGCGATCCGTTCATGACGTGGTCGATGCAGCACCTGTCGCCCGCCGTCCGCACGGTCGCTCCATGGCTGTATGAGATCGACCCAACGATCATCACGTGGCTGCTGCTGGGGATCACGACCGCGGTGATGCTCTGGGCGGGGCGACATTTCTACACGCGTGCGTGGACGGCCTTTCGCCACCACGCCGCGGACATGAACACATTGATCGCCATCGGTACCGGCGCTGCGTTCCTGTATTCTCTCGTTGCCACGGTAGTGCCGGACTTTTTTACCTCACGTGGCGTTCCGCCCGATGTGTATTACGAGGCGATCGTCATCATCATCGCGCTCATTCTCTCGGGCAACATGCTCGAGGCGCGGGCGAAGGGACGCACGTCGTCGGCGCTTCGAGCGCTCGTGAAGCTTCAGCCCGAAAACGCACGTGTGTTGCGCGAATCCGGGGGAACGAGCGCCGAGCTCGATGTTGCCGTGACAGAGCTCGTGCAGGGTGACGTCGTCGTCATGCGTCCGGGTGAGCGCGTCCCCGTTGATGGAGAGATCATCAGCGGCGAGAGTGGCGTGGATGAATCGCTGTTGACGGGCGAGTCGCTTCCGGTGAAGAAGCAGCCCGGTGACCGGGTGATCGGTGGAACGATCAACGGGAGTGGCGCATTCCGGTATCGCGCGACGACGCTTGGCTCCGATAGCGTGCTCGCACATATCGTTCGCCTGATGCGCGATGCCCAGGGATCGCGCGCGCCCATCCAGGCGCTGGCCGATCGGGTCAGCAGCGTGTTCGTGCCCGTGGTGATGTCCATCGCGATTGCGACCTTTGTCGCCTGGTTCATCCTGGCGGGCGACGGGGCCGCCATCCGGGGATTTGGCGCCGCCGTTTCCGTCCTGATCATCGCTTGCCCGTGTGCCATGGGGCTCGCCGTCCCGACAGCCGTCATGGTCGCCACCGGCAAGGGGGCGGAGTTTGGCATCCTGATCAAGGGAGGCGAAGCGCTCCAGCGGGCCGGCGACGTCACGACGGTGGTTCTCGACAAGACCGGCACCGTGACGGAAGGAAAACCCACGGTGACCGACGTTGTGCTCGCTCCGCCGGCAACCGCTGGAAGTCCCATACGGACCGCTGCTGACATCCTGAAACTGGTCGCTGCCGTCGAGATGTCGAGCGAGCATCCGCTCGCTGACGCGATCGTCCGGTATGCGCGCGCGCAGGGAGTATCCACGAGTGCAGCAACGTCGTTTGAAGCACACGTCGGACGCGGCGCTTCCGGCGTGAGCGACGGACACACGGTTCGCATTGGGACGTCGCAGTATCTCGAGGAGGCAGCCGTGAGCACCCTGCTGCTCCGCGATACCGCGACAGCCCTTGCCTCCCTGGGTAAGACGCCAATGTTCGTCGCCGTCGGGGACACACTCGCTGCCGTGATCGCTGTGGCCGACCCCATCAGGCCGACATCGCGCGAGGCCATCGCGCGCATGCGTGGCATGGGGCTCACGGTAGTGATGCTTACCGGCGACAACCAGGCGACGGCGGATGCCATTGCATCGCAAGCCGGGATTGACCGCGTAGTGGCCGGCGTCCTGCCTGCTGGCAAAGTTGCGGAGATCGAGCGTCTGCAGGCTGCGCACGCGGTGGTCGCGATGGTCGGCGATGGGGTAAACGATGCGCCCGCGCTCGCGCAGGCCGACATCGGTATCGCGATTGGTGCTGGCAGCGATGTCGCCGTCGAGGCCAGTGACATCACGCTCATGCGCGGCGACCTGAGCGCGGTCGCCGATGCCATTCAACTGTCCCGCAGGACCATGCGGACCATGAAGCAGAACCTGTTCTGGGCATTCGTCTACAACGTCATCGGCATTCCCATTGCCGCGGGCGTCCTGTTTCCGACACTCGGACTATTGCTCAGTCCTATCCTTGCAAGCGCGGCGATGGCATTCAGTTCGGTAAGCGTCGTCGC
>JBKJRV010000192.1:0-6212 GCA_046593115.1 Gemmatimonadaceae bacterium | reverse complement strand
GCGGTCGCCGGTCAGAACCTGGGCGCGGGCAAGCCGGAGCGTGCCGTCGCCGCGGTACACGTGGCCGCGAGCTTCGGGCTAATGGGCGCCGCGTTCATCGGGGCATTCTTCTTTTTCTTCCCGGCACAGTTGCTGGGCATTTTCGGCATGAACGAGCCCGCGGTCGTTCAGATCGGAACTCAGCTGCTGCGAGTGCTCAGTGTGTCGGGGCTCTTCATCACCGTCGCGCTGACGTACACCGGTGGACTCCAGGGAACGGGCGATACAAAAAGTCCGCTCTACATCTCGATCATCTCACAGGTCGTGCTGCCGCTGGGCATCTGCTTCCTCATTCAACGCACGGGCTCACTCGATCCGATCGACATCTGGATCGCGATCCTCGTCGGGCACGCGACGCGCGGCTTACTAAGCCTCCTGCGCTTCAATCAGGGCAAGTGGCGCAGCATCGTCGTCGACACCGCGTGATGTATCCGGAACTTGCAGCGACGTCAGCTTCAGATCCCCTAACTTTCAGCAACCCCATGCGCCGTCTATCCGCGATACTGTTGTTGTCCGCGATCCTGCCGTGCGCCGCCATGGCGCAACGCGCCGATGTGCTCATCCGCGGCGGCACGCTGTACGACGGTACGGGTGCCGCGCCGCGTACCGCGGATGTCGTGCTGCGCGGAAATCGGATCGTTTTCGTCGGAACCGCCAAGGGCTGGACCGCCAAACGGACTATTGACGCCCGAGGACTGATCGTCGCGCCGGGCTTCATTGACCCGCATATCCATGCGTCGGAAGACGTGATGTCAAAGGATCGTGAAGCCAGGCAGGCGGGCTACGCATTAATGCAGGGGATCACCACGGTCATCACCGGCAACGACGGCGGGGGCCCCATCGAGATCGCGAGCGCACTCGCCGGGTTCGCAAGGGACTCCATCGGACCGAATGCCGCGCTTCTGGTGGGCCACGGAAGCGTACGCCGAGCGGTGATGGGACCCACGGCACGCGACCCATCGCCTGCCGAGGTGGATTCGATGAAGCGGCTGGTGGACAGGGCGATGCGTGAGGGCGCGTTCGGCATGAGCAGCGGACTGTATTACGCCCCCGGTAGTTTTTCGAAGACCGAAGAAGTCATCGCGCTTGCCCGCGTGGTTGCGACGCACGGCGGTCTCTACGACTCCCACATTCGGGACGAGAGCTCCTACACCATTGGCCTGCTCGGGGCCATCCAGGAGGCACTTGATATCGGACGCGGGGCGAATATTCGCGTCAACATCTCGCACATCAAGGCGCTGGGCGTTGACGTGTGGGGCAGATCGCCGGACGTCATTGCGCTGGTGAAGAAGGCGCAGAGCGAGGGCGTGAGGGTGACGGCCGATCAGTATCCGTGGACCGCGTCGGGTACGGGGCTCACGTCTGCGCTGGTTCCCCGCTGGGCGGAAGCTGGTGGCCGCGACTCGCTGCTGGCGAGAATCAACGATCCAGTCGTCCGGCCGCGGCTCGTGAAAGAGATGAACGAGAACATGCGGCGGCGCGGCGGCGCGGCGTCTCTGCTCATGACGTCAGTGTCGAATGAGGCGGATCGCCCTGCGGCCCTTGGAAAGACGCTCGAAGCATACGCCAGAGCCGAAGGGCAGGATCCCATCGAGGCGGCGCTCGCGATCATCGGCACCGGGTCGGCTGGTCTCGCGTCGTTCAACATGAACGAGGCTGACATCGAGATGTTCATGCGGGAGCCATTCGTCATGACCGGCTCCGACGGATCAGACGGCCATCCACGCAAGTACGGGACGTATCCGCGCAAGATTCGGAACTACGTCCTCGACAAACCCGTCATCACCATGGAGCGGATGATCCAGTCGTCCAGCGCCCAGGTGGCCGAGGCGTTCGGGATCTCGCGGCGCGGATTCGTGCGGGCCGGGTATTTCGCTGACGTTGTGGTGTTCGATCCAAAGACCATCCGCGATCAGGCGACATACGCCGAGCCCAAGAAACTCGCGGTGGGAATGCAGTGGGTATTCGTGAACGGCGTCGCCGCGGTGGCAACCGGCCAGCTTTCAGGCGCACTTCCCGGCAGCGGCTTGAACAGGACCGTGCGCTAGGATTTTAGGCAACGACAGCGATTGGTGGAACGCAACCTGGATGCGGGGATCCGTTCGACGAGAACCTATCGTGTTCACGGCCATCGTTTCCTACGCCGGCGCCGATAACGAGGAAAAATCGGCGAGCGATTGCGCGCAGCCTCAGCCGTACGCGTCTTGCGGGTATTCCCCGACTGGCAAGCTTCTTCAAACGACCCTACCTTGGCTTGGCTTGGCCTTCGCGGCTGCCGCTTACACGAACTCTCTTCTGGAGCACCCATGGCCGATCCTTCCGCGCCTCCGGTTTTTACCTACAGTCGCATTGCATTCTGGGTGGTCCTCGCCCTGATGGCCGCATCCGTTCTCTACGCTGCGTGGCGGGCCATCGCCAACTGGGGTGCCATCACCGTCTGATCGCGACCGTGCTCTGACCCGAACCGCCGTACTTCTCGCCCCGCTGGAGTAGGTGATGACGAAACGACATACCCGCATGTTCTTCATCGGCGGCACGCTGCTGTTCGCGGCCATCTTCCTCGGCCTGACCGTCGACAGCCACCGAAAGTTCGGCACCCTCACCAACGCCGACCGCATCACTCCCGCGGTCAGCAAGGGCAAGGACGTCTGGCACCGCAAAAACTGCGTCAACTGCCACACGTTACTGGGCGAGGGCGCCTACTACGCCCCGGATCTCACGAAGATCACCCAACAACGCGGCGTGGCGTACCTTACGGCCTTCCTCAAGGACCCATCGCAGTTCTACTCGGAGCGCGTGCATCGGCGATTGATGCCCAACCCCAAGCTCTCCGACGCCGAGATCGCCCAGGTCATCGCATTCCTCGATTGGGTCTCGAACATCGACAACAACGGCTGGCCGCCGCGGCCAATCCTGGTCTCGGGCAGTGCGTTCCCGAGCGCTGAGGTGCAGCCGGCGACCGGGGGTGCTGCCTCTAACGATCCGATCGCCCTTGGGCAGCTGCTCTTTCGGAGCACGCCTCCCGGCTGCTTCGCCTGCCACTCCACCATCGCCGGGACGACTCTCGCCGGCCCCTCGCTCGCCGGCATCGCCTCGCATGCCGGAGCGATGCTCGGGCAGTCCGACTACCGTGGCACCGCCACCGACGCAGCGAGCTATATCCGCGAGTCGATCGTCACGCCAAGCGCCCACCTCGTTCCTGGCGCCAGGTACTCGGCTGACGGCCGCTCCTTCATGCCCGACAACTTTCGCGAGACCCTCACCCCCAAGCAGATCGAGCAACTCGTCGCCTATCTCCTCACGCTCCCCTAGGAGGGTCGAAGTATGCGTTTTCGCTCACAATGGGTGGCGTATCCGTATTTCGTCGTCGCTCTCCTGCTCTTCGGACTGCAGATGGTGTTCGGGCTGCTCAGTGCCGCGAAATATCTCGGGCCAGACCCGCTGATCAACGCGCTCCCCTTCGACGTCACCAAGGCGATTCACACGAACCTGCTCATCGTCTGGGTCCTCACCGGCTTCATGGGCGCGACGTACTACGTGGTCCCTGAAGAGTCGCGCACCGAGATCTACAGCGAGCGGCTCGCCTACTGGCAACTCGGCCTCTGGTCCGCGCTCGGCGTGGTGATCGTCGTCGGCTACGTCTTCGGCTGGACGGCGGGGAACAAGCTTCTCGAGCAGCCGTTCCCGCTCAAGCTCGGCATTGTCGTGGTCATGCTGATGTTCCTCTTCAACATCCTCATGACCATTCGGAAGGCCGGGCGATGGACCACCACCGAGGCGGTGCTCGTTGCGGGACTCGGTCTCGCGGCCCTGCTCTATCTTCCAGCGCTCCTCCAATTCCACAACTACACGATCAGCATCTTCTACCGCTGGTGGACCATTCACCTCTGGGTCGAAGGCGTCTGGGAGATGATCCAGGGTGGGCTGCTGGCTTATCTGCTCATCCGGCTCTCTGGCGCCGACCGGGAAATGATGGAGAAGTGGCTCTACGTCATCGTCGGGCTGGTGTTCATCGCCGGCATCCTTGGCACGGCGCATCACTACTACTGGACGGGAGTGCCGAAGTACTGGCTTCCCATTGGCGGCTTCTTCAGCATGCTCGAACCGCTCGCCATCTTCGGCATGGCAATGTACGCCTACTCCGCCATGCGCCGAGCCGGTTTCGCGCACCCGAACAAGCTTGCCATCCATTGGACGATCGGGAGCGCGGTCTTCACTGCGTTCGGCGCCGGGCTGCTCGGATTCGCCCACACCTGGCCGGCGGTCAACAAGTGGACGCACGGCACGCTTATCACAGCCATGCACGGTCACTCCGCATTCTTCGGCGCGTACGTCATGATCAACCTCGCGATCATCACCTATGCAATGCCGCATTTCACGGGGCGCAACGAGGCCAAGGAAAGCACGCTCGGATACTGGGCGTTCTGGCTCATGATCGGCGGGATGTTCGGCATGACGCTCGCCTACGCCACCGCCGGCATCGCACAGGTTTACCTCGAGCGCATCATGGGCGTGGGCTACCTGGATACGCAGCAGAAGATTCAGGTTCACTTCCTGATGCTGGTGGGCACTGGCATCATCTTTACGGCGGGGGTTGCCGCGTTCCTCTGGGACTTCTTCCGCCAGGTGCCGCTGCGCGCGCCGGCGCTGGAGCTGGCCCCCGAGTCGTCCTCCCCCGCACCGCTGACCGACTGACATGGCCCTTCCGTCGCGCGTGGACGACGGACCACGCGTGGTTCTCCCCACTTCACGCCACAAAGGCGTGCGGTGGCTGGAACAGGAGCCGTACTACCTTCCCGGTGCCGACGAAATCGCGATCTTCGAGCGCTGCCACGCGCACGGTCTCGCCGTGATGCTCAAGGGGCCAACGGGGTGCGGCAAAACGCGCTTCGTGGAACACATGGCGTGGCGCCTCCGTCGCCCGCTCGTCACGGTCGCATGCCACGACGACCTCTCGGCAAGCGACCTTACGGGCCGTTACCTCGTGCGTGGCGGCGAGACTGTCTGGCAGGACGGGCCGCTCACGCTCGCCACGCGGCTCGGCGCGCTCTGCTACCTCGACGAGATCGTCGAAGCACGGCAGGACACGGTGGTGGTGATCCATCCGCTCTGCGACGACCGCCGAGTCCTCCCCGTTGACAAGGCAGGGGAGTTGGTGCCTGCCGCGCCAGGGTTTCAACTTGTGGTCTCCTATAACCCGGGCTACCAGCACGGGCTCAAGGATCTGAAGCCGAGCACGCGCCAGCGCTTCGTCGCGCTCGACTTCGACTTCCTCGCTCCGGAGGCAGAGGCGGCGATCGTCGTACACGAGGGCGGTGTCGATGCACCCACGGCGCGTGCGCTCGTGCAACTCGGCGGTCGCCTCCGCCTCCTGCGCGACCGAGGACTGGCCGAAGTCCCCAGCACGCGGCTGCTCGTCGCCACCGCGCGACTCGTCGCCGGCGGAATCCCGATCGTAGACGCCTGCCGCGTGGCGCTCCTTGCGCCACTCACCGACGACCCCGACCTGCTATCCGGCATGCGTGACCTGGTCTCGGCGTCGTTAGGCTGACGCGGCGCGGAGGAATAGCGCGTGTCTGAGCCCGAGGAAGTCCTTCTCGATGGCGCGCACATCGCGACCGCATACGCGGCGCGTTTGTGGCGGCGGCACACCAAGGGCGTGGCGGTGGCCGGACTTGCCGACGCGCGGCGGCGGCTGGAGACGCTACTTGCGGCGCTCTACGCCTCTCCCCTCCCGATCGTCCCCGCCGAGGCGCCTGCGCGCCCCACCCTTTTCGGTCGCCTCGCTCGCCGCACACCGCGGCATCTGGTGGACCTCCGCGCTCTCCCCTCGACGGACGGCGTGCGCATCCGGCTCCCGCCGCTACTCGACGCCAGCCCCCACGATGCGGCGGCGCGCTACCGACTGCTCGCTGTGGTGCAGGCGGCGCGCGCGGCGCGGGGAACGCCGCGGCTGCTGCCGGAGGCGCGAGAGCCGGACGTGCGCGACCTATACTTGTTGAGCGAGGCCGCGGCGTCGGATCGAGAGATCGTCGCCGCCTTACCGGGAATCGCACTGGCCCTGCACCGCGCGCGGCTGGCCGAGCGCGAATCGCGACCGCGCGATCTGCTGCTCACACCTCGCGAGCGTGAGGTCGAGCGGCTGATGCGCGCTGTGCTCGGGTCATCGCCCG
>JBKJRV010000371.1:0-3486 GCA_046593115.1 Gemmatimonadaceae bacterium | reverse complement strand
GGTTCGCGTCATTACCCTGTCCGCCACCGGACCGGATTTCTGCGCCGGCGCCGACCTCGCGGCGCTCGAGAGCCTGATTGGCGCGGGCGATCAGGAGTTGCGACGGGACGCCGAGTCGCTGGGCTTCCTGTTCACGGCCATTCGTTCGCTTCCCAAGCCCGTCGTCGCCCTGGTGCAGGGACGCGCCCTCGCCGGTGGCTGTGGCCTCGCCACGGCATGCGATGTCGTGCTCGCGCACGCGGACGCGCAGTTCGGCTACCCCGAGGTGCGTATCGGCTTTGTGCCCGCAATGGTCATGACGATGCTCGTTCGCACCGTCGGGGAAAAGGTCGCGGCGGAGCTGGTGCTCACCGGCCGGACCATCGGCGCTGATGAGGCGTTGCGCATCGGCCTCGTCAGCCGCATTCTCGACGCCGCGACTTTTGCTGGCGACGCGGAGCGTGTCGTGGGTGGCCTGGCAAAGTCACCGCCGTCGGCGCTCGCGGCCACCAAGCACCTGCTGTATCACCTCGACGCGTTGGACTTCGATGCCGGCATGAAGGAGGCGGTAACGACCAATATCGCCGCTCGGCGCACTGAAGCCTTTGAGAAGGGAGTGCGTCGGTTTCTCGCCGGTGGCAAGGGCGAGACATGAGCATTCAGACGATGCGACTCGCCATTGCGGTGGTCGGCATGATGGTGTGGGGGTATGCATATCGCGTGGAGAACGACCGGGTCCGGTGGGTTGGGATCGCCATGCTCGCGGTGTCGGTGCTCATGCGGTTCATACCCAGGCGCAAACCGACAAGTCCGGCACAGGAGTAAGGCGTGATCGGCCTGAGGGGAGGCCCGTCGCTGCTGGATTTCAAGCTCGGGCTTCGGATGCATTCAAGTATCCGGGTCTGATAGAACGCGTCGGTGGGGCTGCAGGTATTACGCAGTACGCAATACGCAATACGGATAGGAGTTATCTTAGAGTATGATCCGCCGCTCCGTCCCCGAGCTCCTCGCCCCCGCCGGTTGCCTCGATGCCGTTCGCGCTGCTGTCGCCAACGGCGCCGACGCCGTCTATCTGGGCGCCGAGCGCTTCAACGCGCGCGACGAAGGGGCGCAGCTCACGTTGGCGGAACTCGAGATCGCGTGCATGGTCGCGCACGAGCGCGGCGCCCGCGTCTATCTCACGCTGAACACGCTCCTCAAACCGGGTGAGCTCGCCGATGCCCTGATGCTGCTGGGCGAGACCATCGACCTCGGTGTGGACGCCGCCATTGTCCAGGACATCGGGATTGTCCGTCTCATTCAGCAGGTGTACCCTGGTTTCGAGCTCCACGGGTCTACGCAGATGACGGTGCACGACCCAAGTGGCGCCGCGGTGTTGAAGGACATCGGCATCGAGCGGATCGTGCTGGCGCGTGAGAACACGCTCGACGACATTCGCGCCATCCGCGCCGCGGTCCCCGACATCGGGTTGGAGACGTTCGTTCACGGCGCGCTCTGCATCGCCTATTCCGGCCAGTGCTACATGTCCGGGATGATCTCCGAGCGCAGCGCAAACCGCGGCTCGTGCGCACAATCCTGTCGCAAGGACTACACACTCACCGACGCTCTGAGCGGCCGCGTGCTCGACTCCGGTTTCCTGATCTCGGCCAAGGATCTCGCGGCGCATGATCATCTCGCCGACCTCGCCGCCGCTGGAGTGAGCTGTCTGAAGATCGAGGGACGAAAGAAGCGCCCCGAGTATGTCGCGACCGTCACCCACACGTACCGTGAGTTTCTGGGCCGGCTCGAGCGCGACGAATTCCGTCCTGCGCTCCCCGAAGAGATCGAGCCGCTTATCCAGATCTTCAGTCGCGGCTTCACCGGCGGCATGCTCGGTGGCCGGCAAGGACGCGGCTACATCACGCGCACGCACCCCGACAATCATGGCGTTCCGATCGGCACGGTACTCGGCCGCGAAGGCATTGATGTCGTGCTCGGGCTCACGCATCGCATCGCGGTCGGTGACGGACTCGGATTCGAGCCGCCGCCAGGTCAGCCCGGTACGAGCATGGGCTTCAGCGTCACGGCGGTGCGCGACCTGGGCGAACGGAAGGGGATGTTGCGACAGGCTGTGACAACACGCCTTGGCGTTCCCGTCGGCTGGACAGTGATTCGGTCGTCGCACGCCTATCTGCTGGAGCGAGCGCGCGCGAGCTTTGCCGCGCTGCCGGAGCGGAGTCGGGGACACCGCACCCCGATGGACATTCGCCTGTTCGGCGGCGCAGGCAGTCCGCTCAAGGGCGTTTTCTCCACTGGCGGCGAGCCCGTGACGGTTCAATCCGAAGTCCCCCTGGCGGCCGCCGTCAAGCGCGCGCTCGACGACCGGCAGCTTCGCGAGCACCTCGGCAAGCTCGGGGAAACGCCGTTCGTCCTTGGTCAGCTTGACCTCGGTGGCCTGGCGAACGACTTGTTCATTCCGGTGAGCGAGCTCAATCGGCTGCGACAGGGCGCGACCGATGCGCTGATGCTCCAGCGAGACTGGGCGAAGCAGGCCGCGGTGGCGGATCGCACGGCGCGAGTGGCAGCGGCAATCGCTGATGTGCCAGGCAGCAGGGGACCGCCGCGCACCGGCGTGCCGTACGACAGCCATCTGATTACCGGGGCACCGGGCACCGGCGATCTGCGCACTACGATGGATGACTTTGTGTTGTCTGCAGAAGTCTTTCGCGTGGACGACGCAATTGCCGCGGCGGATGCCGGCGCCACCGAGATCGTCTTCGATCCATTCCTGCGACACCCACCGCCACCGGTCGCGCGCATTCGCGCTCTGCAAGCCACGCTCGAGGGCCAGGGCATTCCCCTGCGCCTTCGCACGCCGACGATTGTTCGTCCTGCCGAGCGACGGACCGTGGACAAGTGGCTCGGCCTGGGGCTTCCGATGGTCAGCGGACATCTCGGTCTCGTCGCGGAGCTGGCCCACACGGGGAGAGACGTCGTCGCCGATTACGCGGTCAACTGCTTCAATCAGCACACTGCCGCGGAAGTGTTCCGCCTCGGCGCCCGGCGCGTGACGCTCTCCATCGAGCGCACCGTCGAGGAGATGACCGCCGTCTGGGCGCCGTGGGGAGGCGCGGGATTCGACGTTGTCATCTACGGCCGGCCGGAGGGAATGACGATCGAGCACTGCGTCCTCTCCGCCGCGTTTGACCGAACGCCGATGACGTGCCGCGATCTCTGCGTGCGCGACCATCCCGACGTCACCATCACTGATCCCGCCGGCTACAGTTTTCCGGTCGCCACTGATTCGGCTTGCCGCAACCGGCTGCTGCACTCGCGTCCCATCGATGGATCCGAGTATCTGAGGACACTGTGGGGCTCCGGTCTGCGCAACTTCCGGATGATCTACAACGTGGCGGGGGCGCCGGTCGCGACGCTGACAGGCGAATATCGTGCATTGCTGGATGCGCTGGCGTCCGGCTCTCCGCGCGACACGCCGGGGGTGCGCAGTGTGCTCGCGGGGGTTTTCAC
>JBKJRV010000054.1:0-9778 GCA_046593115.1 Gemmatimonadaceae bacterium | reverse complement strand
GCCGAAATCGCGGAAGGTCGTGATGGATATGGTGTCGGGACGTCTGAGATAATCATAGGCGTCGAGCAGGTCGCCACTGATAAAAGGGAGCGCCGAGTCGGGGAAGATCTGCGCTGGATTACTGCGGCATGGCGGCGTCGTGCTGCCCGCGCACTTGGCTTCGTAGTGGCGTGAGGCCACCTCCTCCGCAATGTGACTCAATCCCTCGTTGAGCCAGATGTCCTCGTCACTTCCGCCACGCACAAGCACGTGCTGATTGAAGGAAATCATGTGCTGCAGCTCGTGGATGAAGGTCGCCGGCACGATCGCCTTCACCTGAGCCACCGAGTGAGCACAGCTGCGGGATCCGGTCGGGTCCGGCGTCAATGCGTAGAACACCTCGCCCTTATTCGAGTTCGTGCTGCGGCTGTCCAGATCAAAGCCGAAGAAGTATCCCGTCACAAAGCCGCCGGTGGAGCACTGCGCCGCGGGCGTGAGCGCATTCACATAGGGAGTGAAGAGCACGGCGATGTGCCCATTGCCATCGATATCCGACTCCGACCCGAACGTCCGGACGGCGAGCTGATACAGCGTCCTGTCGAACAGGTCGCCGAATGCCTGGATGTCAGCCGCCGTGAATCCATTCGCCGGCGTGCCCGAGTCGAAATACAGCAGCACATTCTGTCCGATGTACTTGAGCTGGGCACTCGCTGTCTTGAAGGCGGTACCCTCGAGATTCCCGAGCACCTTGAAAGAGCGCGTGCTGCCCAGGGTCAGCGCCTCCAGCGCGGTCCCGCGCGGACGGGTTGCGCCCGCCGTGTATGCCAGCTGTGGCGCCAGCCGATGCTCCTGCTCCCGAAGCATCCGCTCGAAGCGTCGGTGAATTTCGTTCCGCCCCTTCAGCGACGCCTCGAGGCGAGTCGACCGTTCCAATGCCGCCGCGACGGTCCCGCTTGCGCCGAGAAAATATCCGAAGTTGAAGAGCCCTGAATCACCGGCAAACTGTGGAACGACGAGATACCGCGCCCCGCCGCCGGTCAACCGCAGGCAGCGCGAGACCTCCGCACCACTGACCGTGATCCCTTCCAGCTCATTCAGCGACAGTTGTGGCGACAACGCCGAATATGTCCCGGCGATCGAATTCGTCAACGCGGTGCCCACCTGCACCTGTATACCGACCGCTCCCGGAGTAACGCATGCAGGCACCACCACCACCAGCGAGGTCGTCGTGCCGCTCAGGATCCGCGCTCGCGAACCTCCCACGAAGACGGTGTTACCTCCCAGGGACGAATTGAAATCGGTGCCAGTGATCGTCAGCGTATCACCGGCGCGGAACGAGGCCTTGTTCACGCTGGTCACAGTCGGCGGCGCAGTCGCCACTTCGGTAAACGTCACGCGTACCGTGTCCTGCTTGAGCAGGGACGCCTGGAACCGGTACTCGCCCTGTGTGGGTCCAAGCCGCGCCTGCACGCGCGCGACACCATCGAGCCCCGTGACGGCAAAGGTGTCGCTCAGCGTCGCACCAGCGCCGCTCAGGACGCGAAATCGCACGACAACGCCACGTACCGGGTCGTCCACGGGGTCGGACACCGTCACCTGCAGTTCCTCGTCGAGGATACTGCCCGCCGGACCCTGCTGCTCGTTGCCGCCACGAATCGTCAGGCCAAACACCGGGGACTTCGTCCCTATCGGGTCCTTGCCGCACCCCACCACCGCCACCACCAAACTCACCAGAGCAACCGACCGGATACGTCCAGGCATTACGAACCTCTCGCGAAGCAGTTTGTCCGACGTTACGGACATGTAAACCATTATGCCATCATAAGTTCCATCACAACAAGCCACCAGCGACGCTTTGACCCGACCCTCGCGTCTCGCTATCTTCAAGCGCGATGTCATTCGTACACCTACACTGCCATTCCGAGTATTCACTTCTCGACGGTGCCAACCGGATCGATGACCTGATCCGTCGCGCACAGGAATTCGAACAGCCAGCGCTCGCCATCACCGATCACGGCAACCTGCACGGCGCCTGGGATTTTCAGGAAAAGGCCCGGAAAGCGAAGATCAAGCCGATCATCGGGATGGAGGCATACGTTGCGCCAGGGGACCGACGCGCACGCAACCGCCCGACCCTCGGCGCCAAGCCGTACTTCCACCTCGTCATCCTCGCCCAGAACCAGGTCGGTTACCGCAACCTCGTAAAGCTATCATCCCTCGCCTACACCGAGGGATTCTACGTCAAGCCGCGCGTCGACCGCGAGCTCCTCGCAAAATACAGTGAAGGACTCGTCATTTCATCTGCCTGCATGGCCGGTGAAGTCGCCAGCCACCTGTTGGCCGGTCAGGACGCCGCCGCCCGCGAAGCTGCCGAGTGGTATGCGAACGTGTTTCAGGATCGTTACTACCTCGAGGTACAGGCGCACGACAGTCCGGGGCAGGCGGAGCTGAACCCGAAGGTGTTCGCGCTGGCCCAGTCGCTCGGCCTGCCAGTCGTCGCCACCAACGACGCACACTTTCTCCGCGCCGAAGACCACGATGCCCACGACGTGCTCCTCTGCATCGGGCTCGGCAAGGACCGCAGTGACACCGATCGCATGAAGTACGACCGCGGATTGTACTTCAAATCCGCGCCGGAGATCGCCGCGAAGTTTCCGACCCGTCCGGATGTCCTCGAGAACACCCTGCGCATCGCCGACGACACCGCGATCGAATTCTCGAAATCCTACCAGGTCCCATCGTTCCCGCTCCCGGACGGCGTCCGCAGCGAGAACGAGATGCTTGTCGATCTCGCCCGAATCGGCGCGGTCGAGCGGTATGGCGAGCCACTCCCGGCCAACGTGCGCGAGCGCCTCGACTACGAGCTGTCCGTCATCACGAAAACAGGGTACGCGGGCTACTTCCTGATCGTGTATGACTTCATCAAGGCAGCGCGCGATCGAGGCATCCCCGTTGGCCCCGGCCGTGGCTCCGCTGCCGGTTCGCTCGTCGCGTACTCCCTGCGCATCACGGACGTCTGTCCGCTGCGGTTCGACCTGCTCTTCGAGCGCTTCCTGAATCCGGAGCGCGTGTCGATGCCCGACATCGACGTTGACTTCTGCTTCGAGCGCCGAGGCGAAGTGATCGAATACGTGCGACAGAAATACGGGCGCGATTCCGTCGGCCAGATCATTACCTTCGGCACCATGAAGTCGCGTGCCGTCATCAAGGACGTCGGCCGCACGCTCGGTTTTACCCCGGCAGAAACCGACGCTCTCGCGAAGCTCATTCCCAATCAGCCCAACTTCTCGCTCACCGTGAAGGAAGCGATCGAGAAGGTCCCCGACGTCCAGAAGTTCTACCGCACCGACGAGCGCTATCGGCAGCTGCTGGATTATGCGATCGCGCTCGAAGGTCTTTCACGGCACGCCGGTGTCCACGCGGCTGGCATCGTGATCGCGCCAGGCCCGCTCGACGAGTACGTCCCGGTGTGCACCCAGCCCGCCAGTCGCGCCGGCCAGACCGGTGACGACGACTTCGCCGTTGTCACGCAGTATGACATGATCGGGCTCGAGAAAGCCGGAATGCTGAAGATGGATTTTCTCGGCCTCACCACGCTCACGGTCATCACCGATGCGCTGGCGTCCATCCGGGCACGTACCGGTGACGCTCCCAACCTGGACACGCTTCCGCTGGATGACCCGAAGACGTATCAAATGCTGCGCGCGGGACGCACCGTCGGGGTATTCCAGTTCGAATCCGCCCTCGCGACCGACATGCTCCGGGGCATTCGCTGCGATCGGTTCGACGACCTCGTCGCCTCCAACGCCCTGCTCCGCCCGGGCCCGCTGGACGCCGGCATGCACCGGGTCTATCAGAAGCGGAAGCGCGGCGAGGAGGCCGTGAGCTACGCACTGCCGGAGCTCAAGGAGATCCTTGAGCCGACGTACGGCGTCATCACCTACCAGGAACAGGTGATGCGCATCGCCCAGACGCTGGCCGGCATCTCGCTCGCCGAAGCCGACGTACTGCGAAAGGCCGTCGGCAAAAAGGATTCGGAGCTCATTCAGCAGGAGCTGGCGAAGTTCGTCGATAAGGCGGTCGCACGCGGGTACAATCGACGCACGATTGAAGAGATCTCGGCCCAGATCGCGACCTTCGGCCGTTACGGCTTCAACAAGTCACACTCGGTGGCGTACTCGATCATTTCGTACCACACCGCATGGCTGAAAGCGCACTATCCGGCAGACTTCATCGCCGCGCTGCTGAGCTCCGCCATTGGCGACACCGACAGCGTCGTCAAGTTCATCAACGAGGCCCGGGAGCTCGGCCTCCAGGTGCTTCCCCCCGACGTGAACGAGTCGGGCTACAAGTTCACCGTCGTGAGCGAGAAAGGCATTCGCTTTGGCCTGGGCGCTATCCGCAATGTCGGCCGCGGGGCCATCGATACCCTGCTCACCGCGCGGAAGCAAAAGCCGATCGACTCGATCTTCGACTTGTGCGGCCGTGTCGATCTGCGCCTGTGCAACAAGCGCGTCGTCGAAGCGCTCGTCGCTGCTGGCGCGCTTGATGGGCTTCACGGACATCGTGCCCAGTTCTTCTCCATCCTGGATACCGCGATCCAGGAAGCCTCGCTGGCCCAGCAGGAGAAGGCCATCGGGCAGGGCACGCTCTTCGGCGGTTCCGCGGTGGACGACGTCGAGGGCAGTTCCGGCGTGAGCCGAGGAGTGCTTCCGAACGTCGGCGCCCTTTCCGAGTCGGAGCGACTCGCCAAGGAGAAAGAAATCCTCGGCTTCTACATCTCGGGGCATCCGCTGGAGCCGTTTCGCTCCGAATGCGAGCTCTTCGCGACCCACACCGTATCGCAGCTGGGAGCGTGGAGCGATCAGGCCATGACGCTCGGAGTCGTCATCACCGCGGTGAAGAAACAGGTGAGCAAACGCTCTCGCGCGGAGTTCGCCCGGTTGACAGTTGAGGATTTTTCGGGATCTTCCGAGGTGCTGGTCTTTCCGGAAAGCTGGGCAATCCTGTCCGACAAGGTCCGGACGGACGTGCCGGTGTTGCTGAAGGGCGGATACTCGCAGCGTGATTCGGCTGGGGAAAACCCGACGTTCATCGTCGAATCGCTCCAGCCGTTCACGGAACTGCGAATGAATGGCAACGTTGCGGTGGCGATCGAACTGAAGCCTGGTGCCTCCGTGCCGGGTGACGTGATGCGCGACGTCCGTTTGATTATCGAGGCACATCCTGGCTCCTCGCCGCTCGAGCTGCGGTGGAGCGACGACAATGGAGCGAAGGCGAGAATGCGCTCCCGTACGCTGAAGCTGGCGGCGACGAATGCCGCCCTCACCGATCTGCGAAGTCTGCTGGGCCCGGAACGGGTTCGGCTGGTCCGCGGGAGCTAGGATGGCGACTGCTACATCGCTGGACTTTGAAAAGCCCATCGCCGAACTCGAGAAACAGATCGAGGAGCTCAGGCGACTGGCGGGCGATCAGAAAGTGGACGTCGAGAGTGAGATCGAGCCGCTCCAGAAGAAGCTGTCGCACCTCCGCGTAGAGATTTACAGAAATCTCACCCCGCTGCAGCGCGTGCAGGTCGCCCGCAACAGCAAGCGTCCGTTCACATCCGATTACCTCCGGCTCGCATTTACGGACTTCATCGAGCTGCACGGCGACCGCTTGTACCGCGAAGACGCCGCGATCATTGGCGGATGGGCACGCCTCGACGGTGAGACCGTCATGGTCATTGGGCATGAGCGTGGCCGGGATACCAAACAGAACCTCAAGCGCAATTTCGGCATGCCGCATCCCGAGGGATACCGCAAGGCGCTTCGCCTCATGAAGCTCGCCGAGAAGTTCCACGTCCCCGTGATCACGTTCATCGATACACCCGGCGCCTGGGCGGGACTGGGGGCCGAAGAACGCGGGCAGTCAGAAGCCATCGCGCGCAACCTCTTCGAGATGAGCCGGCTCGAAGTCCCCATTGTCGCCACAGTCATCGGCGAAGGGGGCTCCGGCGGTGCACTCGCGCTCGGCGTGGCTGACCGCGTGATGATGCTGGAGAACGCGATCTATTCGGTGATTACCATCGAAGGCTGCGCCGCGATTCTCTGGAAGGATGGCAAGAGTCCCGAAATGCGCGAGCGCGCCGCATCCGCGCTGCGGATCACCGCGCCCGATCTGTTCGAGCTGAAGGTGATTGACGAGATCATTCCCGAGCCGGCGGGCGGTGCGCATTCAGGCCATGAGGAGGTCGCCGCCTCCCTGCAGGAAGCGCTGCTGCGACACATCGATGAGCTTCGACACCTCAAGCCCGACAAGCTGCTCCGCCGCCGGCGCGAGAAGTTCCTCCGTATGGGCCAGTTCAGCGAGTAGATGACGGAGACTATCGAGGCCGAAGTGCCACCGATGCATGTCATCGAAGTCGCGTTCAAGGGAAACCGCAAGGAGTTCTTTCTCTGGGACCGGCCAGAGCCGCCGCCACTGCGCGCCGGCGTGATCGTTGACGCGGACCGCGGCGAGGATCTCGGCCGGGTGCATTCTGTCGGCGAGCTGGCCGGCATCCGCTCCGCCGGCTGCGCACACGGCTGCGGCACCGGGCTACCGCCCCGCAAGGCGCTGCGTCTTGCCACCGCAGAGGAAGTGGCGCTCGAAGTGGAACTGCGCGCGCAGGAGGAGACCGTCCGGCGAGGCGCGATGGAGCGCGTCAACGCCAACCACCTGGTGATGAAACTGTCCGACGCCGAGTGGCAATGGGACCGGAAGAAGCTCACCTTCTACTTCACATCGGACAAACGCGTTGATTTCCGGACGCTGGTACGCGACCTCGCGGCTATGTTCCGTACCCGCATCGAGTTGAAGCAGATCGGCGTGCGTGATGAGGCCAAGCGCCTCGATGGCATTGGCCGCTGCGGACGCCAATACTGCTCGGCATCGTGGCTGCCGGAATTGCGGCCCGTCAATCTCGGCGTCGCCAAGGAACAGCGCCTGTCGCTCAATCCATCACAGATCTCCGGCGCGTGCGGCCGGCTCATGTGCTGCCTGCGCTACGAACACGAGTTCTACGTGCAGAGCCGGAAACGCTTCCCCAAGGAAGGACGCATCGTCCGGACCTCCATCGGTGAAGAGAAGATCGTGTCGAACGACATCTTCGGAGATCGGGTCACGCTCCGTGGTGTGGAAGGGGAGATACGAGTGTTGCCACTGGCCGACTACGTTCGCGAGATCGCCGAATTTGCGACGTCTGTTGCCGAACCCGTCTCGGTGAATGCCGAGGATCCAGCGGAGGGCGCGAGCGACGCCGAGCAATTCGACGAGACGGTCGTGGATGAGCTGTTGCCCGACACCGTGGAGAACGGCGATCCTGAATCGGATGTCCGCCGACCACCGCGGCGACGCGGCCGGCGGGGCGGACGGCGGGGCCGAACCGCCAGCAGCGAGGACACACGGACGCCGACGCCCGAGAGCTAGCCGCGCGTGGCCCGATTCTACCTCACAACCGCCATCGATTATTCGAACGGCGATCCGCACATCGGACATGCCTACGAGCGGATTGGCGCTGACGCGATCGCGCGCTACCATCGGCTGCTCGGCAATGATGTCCATTTTCTGATCGGCATGGACGAGCACGGCATCAAGGTGAGCCAGGCGGCCGCCGACCGGGGCATTCCGCCACAGCAGCTGGTGGACGAAGTCGCGGCGACGTTTCAGGCCATGTGGGCGAAGCTCGGCATCTCCAACGATCAGTTCATCCGGACGACGAACGAGCACCACCGTGTGGGCGTCCTGGCGCTCATCCAGCGCATTTTCGAACGGAATCCCGACGACTTTTTCGAGCGCTCGTACGAGGGGTGGTACTGCGTCGGCTGCGAGCTTTTCAAGCGCGAAACGGAGATCATCGCGGGCCGATGTCATATTCACCCATCGCGTACACTCCAGTGGACCGTCGAACGCAACTGGTTCTTCCGGCTCTCCCGGTATCAGAAGTTCATTCGGGCGCTCATCGATGATGATCCGGATTTTCTTTCCCCGCCCAGCCGGCGCAACGAGATCCTCGGACTGCTGGACGGCGGGCTGGACGATATTTCCGTTACCCGGTCGAGGCTCGCGTGGGCCATCCCGTTCCCGCTGCCGTCAAGCACGGGCGAGCCGCAGGGGGTGTGGGTCTGGTTCGACGCCCTTCCCAATTATCTCACGGCCACCGGTTTCCCCGATCCGGGCTTTGAGAGCCGCTGGCCCGCCGACCTCCACGTCGTCGGAAAGGACATCATCCGGCTCCACGCGGTCATCTGGCCAGCGATGCTGGAGGCTGCCGGGCTTCCGATGCCGCGCCGAGTCTGGGCGCATGGCTTCGTGCTCTTTGGAGGAGAGCGGTTCAGCAAGTCGGCTGGCGTCACTTTTGACGTCAACGATGCCATCGACAAATACGGGGCGGATGCCTTCCGCTACTTCATGCTGAGGGAGGTACCCTTCGATGCGGACGGCACGTTCTCCTGGGAGCGCTTCGAGGAGAGGTACGTTTCCGACCTGGCGAATGCGTGGGGCAATCTGGCCAGCCGGACCCTCGCCATGGTCGAGAAGTATTGCGCCGGCAAGGTGCCGCAGGGAGATGTCACTGATGCCGATCGGGCGCAGGCCGCTGACATGGTCGAATACCACGCTGCCATGAATGGATCGCGGGGCTTCCTGCTCCACGAGGCCCTGCGGACCGTCTGGCAGGGGGTCGCCCGGGCCAATGAGTTCGTGCAGTCTTCGGCACCGTGGGTACTGGCAAAGGATCCGTCGCGCCGAGGGGAACTCGACTCGGTGATGGCGTCGCTGGTACGCCAGTTGGCGCAGCAGGCCATTTGTCTCTTTCCATTCATGCCTGAGCGGAGCAGCGAGCTGTGGAGCCGCCTGGGGGGGCCCGGGCGCCTCGAGGAGGCTCGCTTCCACATGCTCGGCGCCCTTGATCCGGCGGGCTGGACAGTGCGGAACGGCCCACCCTTGTTTCCGAAGAGCGATCCGATCAGGTGACTGGCTGGTCGGTCAATCATGATGTAGTTGTGTCGCAACATGCCAAGGTACTTTTGAACACTGACCGCCCAGTCAATATCTATTTGTGATTGACCGAGGGTCATAATCGTCCATACCTTGAATGCTATACCCTCTCGAGGCGACGGGATGAACCCACGGAAGTGGACGATCCTCATAGTCCCAAACACGACGGCATCGCCACGATCCATCTCGCTCTCCGAGCGAGCCATTCGAGGCCTCGCCTCGGCTGCCATCGCCGTCGGTCTGTTCGCGGCCATTGGCATCGGGTTCGGCATCAGCCAGCTGGGGTCCGGTTCGCGATCCGTTCGGCAGGAAAACCAGGTCCTTGTCGATGAGCTCACCGACATCCGTGGCCGACTCGACATCCTGCAGGACACCATTTCGACCATGGGACAGCGCGAGGACCGGTTGCGCCTGCTGGCGGGACTGCCGTCCGTCGATTCTTCGGTTCGCGAAGCCGGCATCGGTGGCTCAGGGCTCCCGGAGCTTGGGCGCAACAAGGTGTACCAGTCCAATCCGACCGTAGGACGGCTCGCCTTCGGGGCCCGGGTCGATATCGACGGATTGATCCGCCGAGCCAATATTCTGGCAGCCAGCTTCAGCGAGATCAACGACACGCTTTCCCGAAATCGTGAGCGCATGGCGAGCACACCGTCGATCATGCCGACGGCAGGCTGGCTCACCAGCCACTTTTCGCGCAGGCGCCTGCACCCCATCCTCCACATCGCACGACCGCACGAAGGCATCGACGTCGCAGCCCCGATGGGATCGCCGATTGTGGCCC
>JBKJRV010000036.1:0-7171 GCA_046593115.1 Gemmatimonadaceae bacterium | reverse complement strand
CCACCATCGCGCATGCCTTCGCGACGCACCCGCTTGGCCAGTCGCAGTGGCTCTTCACCTGAAGGATCCAGCTTATACGGCTCCGAGCGATCCAGGCGAATTAGAAAATCCATGATGAAGTCGTAGGAGCGCGCGACGTAACGGGCGATCTCCACATCGGGCAGATCCCACCGGCTCTTTTCCGACATCACCTGGAAGATGCGCTGCCACGATTCAGTATCGGTGACGTACACCATGCCGCGGAAAATCCGGCGGTTCGTGGGGGTGCTGAAGATCGTCGGACTCAGAATGCGGTCCAGGTGTCCATCCGACCGCGAATGGTCGAGCAGGATCAGCTCGCGCGCGCGACGCGCGTGGCCTTCGCCGAGGTGCGTCTCGAAGCGGCTCTCCCAGTAGGAGTGTCCGATCCCGGTCGTTGTCGATGTCACCGCGAGTTGGCGCGGGACGAAATAGTTGTGCGCAACGGAGTCGGCGGCCAGATGCGCGAGGTAGCCGAGCGCGAACGCCTGCAGGGGCTCATCGCGCGCGAGATCGTAGATCTCGAGACCGACATTCCACGAATGGCAGTGCCGTCCCGCCGGCGCATATTTTTTCGCGATGCTCGTGTCGGCCGCAATTGAGCCGTACAGAAAATCGTACGGGAATGCCCGGAGCAGGGCAGCAGTGGCGGCGGGCAGGAGATCGAGCGAGCGCATGACCGCGTCGCCCAGAAACACGTGCGTTCCGGGTGTCCATGCCAGCGCATCGCTGGGCAGGAGCACAAGCATGGCGGCCGCGAGAAGCAACATGCTCCACGCGGCCGCCATGTTCCCGAAGGAGCGGGTGCCGCTACACGCCCAGCTTCTTGCGCTGGCGGCGAATTGCCTTGCGAAGATCCAGCAGCTCCGACTCGACCGTCTCGGCGATGGCATTGCGCGCAGAGTCGAGATAATCCCCAACCTGCTCCTGGATGTCCTCGACGGGAACGCGATCCCAGAGGTCGCCACCGCGATCGGCAACCCACCCGGCGCCGGATGCGGCCTGTTCACCGGCCCAGCGTGCTCCGCGGCCAACCCGCGGCGCGGCCCACTGCGCTCCGTGCATGCCCGCGGCGCCGGCCCACTTGGCGCCTTTGCCCGCCGCCCTGAGCATGGGCACAATCGGCCGCGAACCACGGGGTCCGCGACGGAACAGCATCGTGGCGCCCGCACCGATGACCACACCGATCAGCGCTGCTGTGAGCAGGTCGTATTGTTCCTCATGCTCTCCCCCCGCTGCTGCGGCGCGGCGTGATGCGCGGTCCGAGCGCGGACCCCGTCCGCGTGCTGTCGAGTCTTCGTGTGCTGTCGTCCCCATCGGTCAACTCCTCCTGCTGAATAAGCAAGTCGTCATCGGCATCCAACGTATTCTCGAGCTCGCGCGCCGCCGTGGCACCGAGCGTATCGTCACGAAAGGCCGCCGCTCCCACTCGTACTCCCCGCACCGTCGACGCCGTGGACACGAAGGCCTGTTCTGCTTCCTGCTGGACCACCTGCAGCAGCGCATTGAACTCATTCAGCCGCTCTTCCGTGAGGGCGACCGCCTGATTCAACCGCTGATTGGCATGGGCGATGGTCTGATTCACCTGTTGAATGTCCACCCGAACCGACGTCGTGATGTAATTCACGTTATCGGCGATGGCGCTCGCGTGGCCCATGAGCGGGAAGATATCCGCGTACACCCGGTCGAGCAGGTCGCTGATCTTCTTGTAGCTCTTTCGAAAATTCCACGCCGCCGGCACCAGCGCGATGGTCAGCACCAGCAGGCTGATCGTCATGAGCCCGCTGGCGACCCCCATGATCTTTTCGAACGTGCTCTGCTCGGTCGGCACCGCCTTGGTGACGATCGTGTCCTGCAACGAGGCGGCTGCCTGCAGCAGCGGATCGATCAGCGAAATCCAGGAGCTCATGCGGTGGTGGTCACGGGAGCGCGCATCATCGATGAACCGGTGGTGGCGATGCACGGCCGCGCTGATCCGCGGACGACGCAAGTTGCCGCGTGTGCGATGTGCAAGGGAAGGGCCACCGAACGAAAAGTCGCGCGCGCCGCTTGACGCATCAAGTCGTCACTGGACAGCTTTCGCGCTCTCCCTTACACCAGCGGCATGCCCCCACTGCAATTCATCGTCGAAGGCGGAAATCGCCTGTCCGGCTCCATTCGCCCCGCCGGCAACAAGAACGCGGCCCTGCCCATCGTCGCGGCGTCCCTCCTGGCCGAAGAGGAGGTGATCCTTGAGAACGTGCCGCGCATTCGAGACATCGAAACGCTCGTGGAGCTGTGCCGGTCCGTTGGCGCGTCGATGGAGTGGACCGACCGCAACACGCTGACGGTGAACGCCCCATCGATCGAAGCGTCAACGCTCGATCCCGTGCTCTGCGCGAAGATTCGCGGCGCCATTCTGCTGGCCGGGCCGCTGCTCGCACGGTGTGGCGCGCTGCGCCTCCCCCCGCCCGGCGGCGACGTCATTGGTCGCCGACGGCTGGACACGCACTTTCTCGCGCTCGAGCAGCTTGGTGTCGAGTTCACCTATGGCGAGATATTCGAGCTGAAAACGCGGGGCCTGGTGGGCGCGCGGGTCTTTCTCGATGAGCCAAGTGTCACCGGCACCGAGAACGCGATGATCGTGGCCGCGGCGGCGACGGGAACGACGGTGCTCGAGAACGCCGCCAGCGAGCCCCACGTCCAGGATCTTGCGCACTTTCTCATTGCCCTCGGGGCCCAAATCGAAGGCATCGGCACGAACTGCCTCACCATCCACGGGGGCCGGACGCTGCATGGCGCCAGGCATCGCATTGGCCCGGATCACATTGAAGTGGGCTCGTTCATCGGTCTGGCGGCCGTCACGGACTCGGACATCGTCATTCAGGACGCAGGCGTCAAGCACCTGCGCTCCGTGCGGCTCGGCTTCGAGCGGCTCGGGATCACCTGCCAGGTGCGAGGCGACGACCTGATCGTACCGTCCGGACAATCCAGAGAGATTCAGAGCGACATGGGAGGGCACGTGCCCAAGCTGGAGGATCAGCCATGGCCGGCCTTCCCGGCGGACCTCATGTCCATTGCCATCGTCACGGCCACGCAGTGCAAGGGCATGATTCTCATGCACGAGAAGATGTTCGAGTCCCGCATGTTCTTCGTGGACAAGCTCATCGGCATGGGTGCGCGGATCGTGCTGTGCGATCCGCACCGGGCGATCGTGTCCGGGCCATCCGCGCTCCGCGGGGCGACGCTCGAATCGCCCGATATTCGCGCCGGGATGGCGATGCTGCTCGCGGCTTTGTGCGCGCGAGGAAAAAGCGTCATCAACAATATCGGGCAGATCGAGCGTGGCTACGAGCGCATTGACGAGCGGCTCCGTGCCCTCGGCGCCAACGTCGAACGTCTGGGCTAGCGTGGCATGACGACCGCGATCCCGGGAAACGCGATCACGAGCCCGGGCGACGCCACCGCGATTCGGAACGATGCTACCGCGTACGCCCCGTACGACGAGATCGCTGACTTCGCCGACTTCGGTATTCGCGCGTTCGTCACCACGCGTGCGGCGGGAAGCTTCGCGGTCAGCGGCGACGACCCCGTCGGTGCCGTGATGTCGCGTTGGGATGCGGTGCGGGCATCGGTGGGTCTGTCAACAGACCGCTTCGCCACGGCGCGGCAAGTCCACGGTGGCCGGGTTATCACGCATCGCGCCGGCTGGTCGGGATGGCTTCGAAGCAACGATGCTGATGGTCACGCGTCCCCGGCTCGCGGTACGGCGATGGGCGTGTCCATCGCCGATTGCGTGCCGGTGTTCATCGCACACGCGTCTGGCGCTACCGCCATTCTGCATTCCGGCTGGAAAGGCACGGTCGCCCGGATCACGGAGGTTGGTATTCGCACGCTGGAAGCGTCGGGAGTCGCCCCGCGCGAGTTACGACTGTACCTCGGACCAGCGATCTGCGGGAGCTGCTATGAAGTCAGCCCAGACGTATACCGGCAACTCACAGGGCACGCCGTCGCGCACAGGGCGCCGGTGGACCTTCGCGCACTGATCGCCGGGCAGGCCCGTGTTTGCGGAGTGACGGACATTCGGGTCAGCACCCGCTGCACGCGGTGCGACAACGATCGGTTCTACTCGCACCGGGCTGGTGATGCCGGACGTCAGATCGCGGTGATTGTCGCTGGGCGACCGGCCGGATGACGGTGATTGTCGCTGGGAAACAGGCCGGATGACGGAGTACGCCAGCCGGAGACTCGTGCCCCTGTGAGTTGACATCTCGTGCTGGTGATCTACATTACAAGTGTTGCGCGGCGTTTTGTCGTCGCGAGGAAGATGTGGGGGATGGTTCCCCACATTTTTTTGTCTTTATAGGTGAGTTCGGCAGCAAGTGAAAGACAACCTGAAAGACGTTATCACACAAGAAGTTGAGGCACTTGGGCTCGAATTGTTCGAGCTCAGGCGCAAGGGCACTGCCAGCCGCCCGACGCTGGACGTTCGTATCGACCGGAGTGACGAGTCACCCGTCACCGTGGACGATTGTGCGAGGGTGTCCAGGGCACTGGAAGCGAAGCTCGACGGCAGTGGGTTGGTGAGTGATCGGTATGTGTTGGAGGTGTCGTCACCCGGTATCGAACGGCCATTGCGCGATGCTCGGGACTGGCGGCGCTTCGTTGGAAAGCGTGTTTCAGTGCTGAGTCCGGCGCACGGTGGACGGTTTGAAGCAGACAACGCAGGACTGGATGAGGAAAATGGGACGGAGGTCGTGCGGTTGCGAATGGACAAGGGCGCTGAGCGCCGGATTCCGCTCGCGGAGATAACGGAAGCACGACTCACGTTCACCTTTTGATAAGCGAATCGGTCGCACCCGCGACCGTGATCCGCGAAGAACAAGGAGCACCGATGGTTGGTTCGGCCGAAATCCTGACAGCGGTTCGCGAGCTCACGAATGCGAAGCAGCTGAATCGTACAGAGCTCCACGAGCTCCTCGTGGACGGCATCCGTGCCGCCCTGGCGAAAAAGTACGGCCCCACTGTGCAGTCCGAGGTCGAGGTGGACGACGACAAGGGCGGCATTCGCATCGTGATGCTGAAGAACGTGGTGGAGAAAGTCGAAGACGCTGCCCGCGAGATCTCGCTCGATGACGCCAAGTTCTATGATGCCGGCTTCGAAGTCGGCGATGTCCAGGAAACCGAAGTGGACTTCGCCGAGTTCGGGCGCGCCGCCGTGCAGGCAGCCAAGCAGCGCATCATCCAGCGTGTGCGTGAAGGCGAGCGCTCGCGCATCCGCGATGAATTTGCGACGCGGGTCGGCGACCTCTTATCCGGCGAAGTACAGCAGATCGAGCGCGGCAAGCTGGTCGTCATGCTCAACAAGTTTCGTGAGGCGGAAGCCATTATTCCGTATCGCGAGCAGAACCATCGGGAGCACTACCACCAGGGTGAGCCTATCCGTGCCGTGCTCAAGCGCGTCGAGGAGACGCCCAAGGGCCCGCGACTCATTCTGAGCCGCTCCGACCCGCTCTTCGTGCAGGCGCTCTTCAAGCTCGAAGTGCCCGAAATTCAGCAGGGGATTGTGGACATCCGCGCGGCGGCCCGCGAGCACGGCAGCCGAACCAAGGTCGCGGTGTTCTCGCGCGACGATTCCATCGATCCCGTCGGCGCGTGCGTCGGGCTCAAGGGATCACGCGTTCAGGCGGTGGTGAATGAGCTGGGTGGCGAGCGGATCGACATCGTGCCATGGTCGCCCGATCCCGAGCGGTTCGCGAAACTCGCCCTCGCTCCGGCGCGCGTTGCTCGCGTCTTCAGTGACCCGGCGACCAGAACCATTCAAGCTGTCGTCGACGAGGATCAGCTGTCGCTGGCGATCGGCCGCAATGGGCAGAACGTCCGGCTGGCGTCCGAGCTCACCGGCTGGAAGATCGACCTGTATTCCAGCCGCGAGTGGATGGAGCGCGCGGGCGACGCGCCCCTGTTCGCACCGCTGCCGGAAGAAGCGGATGCCGCCGACGTTCAGCTCTCCGAGATCGAGGGCCTTCCGCCGGCGACGGTGGCCGTGCTCGAAGCGGCCGGTTATCGCTCACTGAACGACATTATCGACCTGGAGCGCGAGGATTTCCTCAAGCTTCCCGGTATTGCGCCGGAAGAGGCCGACCGGATCATGGCCATGCTGAACGAGCTTACCGAGGAAGGTGGGTCCGAAGAAGTTGCCACGGTCCTGGCGAAGGGAGACAGCGCGCCGGCGGCATAGACAGTGAACGACGAGGCGCGCCGCAAGGCGCTTGCTCTGCTGGGGCTTGGACTGCGCGGCCGCCTCATCGTGGTTGGAGTGGAGCAGGCGCGGGCAACGGTCCAGCGCGGGAACGCGGCGTTCGCGTTCGTGGCCACGGATGCTTCGCACAACAGCCTCAACAAGATCGTTCCGATGCTGAAGGCAAAGCGGGTGGCAATGAGTGAGGCGTTCGGCGCCGCGGAGCTGGGCGGGGCAGTGGGTCGGCAGACAACGGCAGTAGTGGTCATCACGGATCGACAGTTGGCGGACGGCATTCGGCGACTGGTGGAGTCGGGCCCTCAGGGGGCCCACTAGGAGGATGGTTTGAGCAAGCTTCGCGTGAACGACATGGCCAGCGAATTCGGGATCACCGGGGATGAGGTGGTCAATCTGCTACGGCAGATGGATGTCCCGGTTCGCAGCCACCTGAGTGTGTTGAGTGACGAGCAGGTTGCTCGCGTCCGCGCCCGTTGGGAGCGCGAGAAGCGCGCGCGTGCCGAAAAGCCCGCAGCGCCATCGACTCGGCGTCGCCGGAGCGCGACCGCAGGGGCCGCGAGTGCGGCAGGGTCATCCACGGTCACGCCGGCGGCTCCTCCGGCTGCTCAGGCGCCCACGAAGTCCGCGCGCGGCGCCAAGGCACCGCCACCACTACCGGCACCAGTCGCTGCTGCGCCCGTTGCGGAGCAAGTGGCCAAGCACCGGCGTCGCAAGGCGGCGGACATTGTCATTCCCGAGCCGCCGCCAGCGGTGATTGCTGAGCCGGTCCTTCTTGCTCCGTCACCGGCCGAGACTACGCCAGCGCGCGTTACGTTCGCACCGCTGCCTGCACCGGAACGGGTTGAGATGGACGGGGGGGAGCGCGACGAGCCGGACTTCGAGCCGCCCGTGCGCGAAGCGCCGGTCCGCGAAGCG